>NZ_JBEOPS010000004.1:0-281297 GCF_040310305.1 Pseudomonas sp. HY13-MNA-CIBAN-0226 | reverse complement strand
GCTACGTTTTTCGCCCGTATTCATTGCACCTTCCTGATAAGAAGCCAGAAGGTGTAAACCTTATTCAGGACGAGACAGCCACATGAAAAAGGCCGCATCGATTGATGCGGCCTTTTTGTTGGAGCGCCTTACTTGTCTGGATGCGCAGCTTGCAGTTTTTTCGCCTCTGCCAAGTGTTTTTCCAGCGCTGGCAGCATTTTTTGCGCGAACGCCTTGAGCTCGGTGGCGCCTTTTAATTTGTCGTCGGTCACGGTATTGGCTTCTTTCTTGAACAACTCGATGGTTTCCTCGTGTGCCTTGACCTGATTGTTGGCGTAGGCGGCGTCGAAGGACTCATCACGCACTTCCAGGATCTTTTCCTTGGCCTGCTTCACCAAGGTCGTGGTGTCCGGCACTTCGATGTCGTTCTTGCGCGCCAGCGCTGCAAGTTCATCGTTGGCTTTGGAATGATCAGTGATCATCATGTTGGCAAACGCCTTGATATCGGCCGATGAGCTCTTTTCCAGGGCCAGTCGGCTGGTCTCGATTTCGGCGATCCCGCCAGCGGCGGCATTGTCGACGAAGTCGTTGGAAGTGGCGGCAAACGCTGTGCCCATACCGGTGCTCAAGGCTACGGCCAGGGCGAGGTTACGTAAGGTGAATCCGTCCATTGATCATTCTCCACACAGTTTTTATGAGCGATCCGTTGATCGTTAGTAAATGGAGGGGGATGAATGGCCAAAGGTTTGATCGCGTTTGCGCCAGGACGACGAACGGACACTCCCGGTATCGACAGAACCTGCCAACCAAGGCCATTCTGGCAATTGGTGAACGCAATTGATCGCGTTCACCGCCGATCAACAAACGGAGGTGTTCCATGCCGGTGACCCACGATCTGTATCAGGACCTGAAACTGTCAAAGGAAGAGATCCAGCAAAAACGCACCAAGGATCCATTACTGGATTCACTGATCAACAAGTATTCGCAGGCCGATGCGGAGGTGGTGAAGGCAGAGACCGCCCAGTCGGATGCGCCCAGTGATGATGCGCTGAAGAAGCTCAAGGAGAAGCGCTTGCAGGTCAAGGACAAGATCGTCCAGCAACTCCAGGCCAGGTAACTAACCTGACAGCAGGGGCCTGCACCTGGCCGGCTCCTGCATAGTCCGATTATTGGAGCGCCTTCGCCAGGGGCAACCGCACCATGTGATTAGCCTTCAGCGACCCAAAATACAACCACTCGCCATACTCGCGCACGGTGGTGATGGGCGAATAATTGTCGCGACTCCCGTCTTGTAGATTGGCAATCACCTGTCCTTGCAAATCCATGCCCAGCGCAAACCCACGCTTTTCCACCGGCTTGGGCAGCACGCTCATGGCCCGGGCGATCATTTTGCGCACGAAGGGGTGCGGCGCCGAGGCATCCAGCAGGGCGTTGCGCGGGGCGTAGAGCGCCACCCAGAAACGGTTCTCGCCGTTGAACGACAGGTTGTCTGGCATACCTGGCAGGTTGTCGATAAACACATCATGAGTGCCGGCTTTCGGACCGCTCAACCAATAGCGGCTGATGCGATAGGCGCCGGTTTCGTTGACCAGCACAAAGCTGTCGTCCGGGCCCAGTGTGACGCCGTTGGCGAACTCCAGCTTGTCCAGCAGCACGGCTGTCTTGCCGGTCTGGAAGTCGTAGCGTAGCAAGCGCCCGTCACCGCCATGCTCGATGATGGCATCACCATCGCTGCCATAGCCGAACCGGCTGGAAGCGTCACTGAAATAGGCGTAGTGCCCGGACTTGTCGATGGCCACGTCGTCGGTAAAACCCAAGGGCACTCCCTTGGCCTCTGTGACCAATGGAATCAGGCGGCCCTGGGCATCCAGGGATAACAAGCCCTTGACCCCGTCGGCAATCACCAGCAAGCCGTTTGGATGTCGCGCCAGGCCCAACGGTCGGCCTCCGGTGTCGGCCAGGACCTGGGTGGTCTTGCCGTCGAGGCTGGTACGGATCAACCGACCGTCGTGCAGCCCGGTGATCAGCGCATTGTCTTCGAGCAGCAATGCCTCCGGGCCTTCGAGGTTGCCGGCGCCCACTTGCTCGACGTCGTTGAGGCGCTGATTGTCTACGTAGACGCCACTGGTGAGCGAAGGCGCCGGTGGCGGGTTCCAGGCCACCGGTCGGACCTTGGTGGGCATCAACAACAGGAACGCCGCAATAGCCACCAGCACCAGCAATACGACATGACGAAACCTTATGGATCGACTCACGCAGTGGCTCCTGTGGGGGCCAGGTGCTGTTGCGCCATTGCGCGCAAGGCCAGCATGGATTGCGTAGACTCGCGGTCAATGCGGTGCTTGAGCAGAAGGTGATTGGCCAGGCGCATCGCCAGGCTCTCGAACTGATAGTCCAGGGTGCGGATAAACCGTGTGCCATTGCCCTGGGCCGCGCACTCATAGGTCAGCACCAGCGACAGGCCGTTATCGCCCTGGGCGCGGGCAATCCAGCGCCGTCCCGGCAAGTATTCCTCGACCACCCAGCTCAGGTGACCTTCACGGCCTCCGGCGCGAATGTCTTCTTCGAAGCGTGACCCTGCATGCAGCGGGCCGGCCTGTCCGTCGACTGTCAGGGACGACGGGTGCCACTCCGGCCAGCGGGTTGCGGCGCTGGCGTAGGCGAGCACCTCAATCGGGTTTGCGGCGATGTCGACTTGATGCTGCATGCGGGTCATGGGCCTACTCGTCGGGGGGGTGGTGAGGTGTTCCGGTTCCCAGTAGAGGGTGCCGAACAGGTAATCCATCAAGGGCAAGACAATGTTGAAATTGCGTTCCTGCATCAGTTCGCGGCGGTGATGCAATTCGTGCAGGCGACGCATCTGGCGGATCCACGGCAGCCGGGTCAGACGGTTGCTCGGCGGCAAGTGTTCGCAGGCATGGAACACTTCATAGGTGAGGTAACCAAGCACCAGGCAGCCACCGAACAAACCGGCAACGTTGGTATTGATCAGCGACAGCAGCCACCACAGGGGCAAGGTAATCACCAGGGTGTGCAGCACGATCAACCACGCCGGAAACAGGATCACCCGCCAATCCCGGGCGCTGTCATAGCTCATGTGCCCGGGGGTGAAGAAACTGTGGTGATCGCCGGCGTGTCGGGCGTAGAACATTCGCGCAAAGCTTTTTTTGTGGTGCCCGAGGTGACGGTGCACCAGGTAGACGCCGGCGTTGAACAGCAGCAGGGTCAGCGGCACGGCCAGCCATTCCCCTGGCTGGACCTGTTGCACAGTACTCCAGAATGCGCCACAGGCCAGCAGTCCGAATACCAGTACAAAAACGCCGTGCAGCCAGGGGTTGTAGCGCGGGTGCACGGCAGCGCGGTAGCGGCTGCGGAATAGATCGGTGGTCTGCCTCACTGCATTCACCCCGGATGATGGTCACCCCAGCAGATTAGCCGATTCCAGGCGTCTGCCCGGATTGATCTCGACGGCACAAATGCCATGCTCCGGTGCAGCGCGTGCTCAGATCAGCGGGTCCCAGCGCTGTGACCAGTCACCATCGCGCTTGATGACTTCGCGTAGCAGATCGAATGCCTGCTGCAGCGTCGCCGAATCGCGGTCGCGGGAGTAGACCAGATAGGTCGGGTAGTTGAACTCCGGGGCCTTGGGCACTATTTCCATGACGCCACTTTCCAGGTAGCTCTGGACCACTCGAGTGCGGAAATAGCCGCTGCCACCGTGTTCGAGAATGTATTGCAGGCCAAGCGGGCCAAGGTTGAAGCTCAAGGCGGCCCGGGCATTTTCTGGCAGCGCCGCATCGTGCTGGCGGCGGAAGTCCGGACCCCAATCGATATAGACGTAAGGGGCGGGTTTGGCCACCAGGCGAACCAGAATCAGCTTTTCTTCCAGTACCTGCTCAACTTGCAGGCGCGGCCAGTACTCGGGGTGATACACCAGGGCTGCGTCCAGTAGCCCGAGCTCCAGCTGGCGCAACAAATGTTCGCCATCGCGGACTTCCATGCGCAGCGCATGGCCGGGAATCTTCTCCCGCAGTTCGCCGGCCCAGCCGAGCATCAGCGGGTTACACAGGCTGACTTCGCCACCAATGTGCAGGACATTGTGATAACCCTCGGGCAGCGGCAAATCCCGGCGCGCCGCTTCCCAGGTTTGCACCAGCTGGTTGGCGTACACCACAAAGGCCTCGCCGTTGGGCGTCAGGCGGGCGCCGGCGCGATTGCGCACAAACAGCGTACTGCCGAGCTGGCTTTCGAGTTTTTGTACCCGTGCAGTGATGGCGGTCTGGGTAACATGCAGCTTCTGCGCTGCGGCGGCGAGGCTGCCGTGACGAACAATTTCGAGGAAGGTGCGGGCGAGATCGATGTCCATGGGGCGGCCGGTGCGGGAGGTGCAGGCATTGTAGCAACTGTGTTCTCAAGCCAGGCGCCCCCAGTGCACGTCACACATGCACGGGGACCTGGAACGTCGCTTAGAATGCAAAACACGAACACCCGAACGCTCCCCAGAAGCCCTGGAAATCACTGACCGGAGCCGAGGACAGCCGCGCCCGCTCATGGCTGTGGGCGTGCACCGCGCAGGCGCCCACACATTGATGAACCTGTGCGGTTAGCGGCGCCAGGGGTTTCCAGTGGCCGGGCACTGTGACCACCGGGGACCATTCAGGCACCACTGGCACTGGCGGGGGGCCGAGTTTGCCGAACTCGGCAGTGCCGTAGACGATTTTGCCATCGACAATCGTCAACACCGATTCGATCCATTTGACCGCCTCGTCTTCGATGTGGAAATAGTCGGCTGAAAGGGCGATAAGGTCCGCCAGTTGTCCCACCTTGATCTGACCTTTCTTGCCTTGTTCGGAAGAAAACCAGGCGCTGCCATGGGTGAACAGTTCCAGCGCGGTGTCGCGGCTCAGGCCCTGGGGATACAGCTCCAGACCCCCGACGGTGCGACCGCTGACGAGCCAGTAGAGCGAAGTCCAGGGGTTATAGCTCGACACCCGCGTGGCATCAGTGCCGGCCCCGACGGGCAGGCCTTCGGCGAGCATGCGCGCGATGGGCGGGGTGTGTTCGGCCGCCTTGGCGCCGTAGCGCTCGACAAAATACTCACCCTGGAACGCCATGCGATCCTGAATCGCGATACCGCCGCCGAGCGCTTTGACCCGTTCGATATTCTGCGGGGTAATGGTTTCGGCATGATCGAAAAACCAGGGCAGCCCATCGAAAGGGATATCGCGATTGACCTTCTCGAACACATCGAGCATGCGGCTGATGGATTCGTTGTAGGTGGCATGCAGGCGGAATGGCCAGCGTTGTTCCACCAGGTGCCGAACCACGGGTTCAAGTTCCTGTTCCATGGTTTGCGGCAGGTCGGGACGAGGCTCGAGGAAGTCCTCGAAGTCGGCTGCGGAAAACACCAGCATCTCGCCGGCGCCGTTATGCCGTAGAAAGTCATCGCCCTGGCCGTAGCGAGAGGTGCTCGTCCAGTTCTTGAAATCGGCAAGCTCTTCCTTCGGCTTCTGTGTGAACAGGTTGTAGGCAATGCGGACCGTGAGTTGCTTGTCCCGAGCCAACTGCTGGATGACCTGGTAATCATCAGGATAATTCTGGTAGCCGCCACCGGCATCGATGGCGCTGGTAACGCCCAGGCGATTAAGTTCGCGCATGAACTGGCGGGTCGAGTTGACCTGGTATTCCAGCGGGAGCTTGGGCCCCTTCGCCAGGGTCGAGTAGAGGATCATCGCGTTGGGTCGAGCAATCAACATTCCGGTTGGATCGCCATTGGCGTCGCGCTGGATCTCGCCACCGGGAGGGTTGGGCGTGTTCCGGGTGTATCCGACGACCTTCAACGCTGCGCGGTTGAGAAGGGCGCGGTCGTAAAGGTGCAGGACAAATACCGGGGTGTCCGGGGCGGCCTTGTTCAGTTCGTCAATGCTGGGCAGGCGTTTCTCGGCGAACTGGAACTCATTCCAGCCACCGACCACACGTACCCATTGTGGCGTTGGCGTGCGATCGGCCTGGTCCTTGAGCATGCGCAAGGCATCGACCAGGGATGGGACGCCTTCCCAGCGCAGTTCGAGGTTGTAGTTCAAACCGCCGCGAATCAGGTGCAGGTGCGAGTCATTGAGGCCGGGGATGACGGTGCGTCCGTGCAGGTCGACGATTTGCGTACCGGGACCTTGCAACGCCATGGCCTGAGCATCGCTGCCAACCACCACGAAACGCCCGTCCTTGATCGCCACGGCACTGGCCTGGGGCTTCTTGCGATCGACTGTGTGCAGGCGTCCATTGTACAAGATGAGGTCGGCGGGGGCGTCGGGCATGGTTTTACTCCCTGCAAACAGCGGGCTGATCCAGGCACCGACGGCACCTGCCGAAAGGCCTTGCAGTACACGGCGGCGGTTAAATCCGTCTTGATCGTCAGGTGGGCTCATGGCAGTGCTCTCCACAGGACTGGGTTCATCGCAAGTTAGCGTTGGCAGCCAGATTCTGAAGCAGGCGGCCAGAAGGAATATAGCCGGCAAATCCACGCACGGCCTTTTACCGGGGCGAAAAACGACAAATCCCGCCTTGAAGGGCGGGATTCGTTTGCAGCCAGCGCGGCCCCGAAGTTCGGGGCCCATCGCTTAGGCCGGGAACAGCTCGGACAGTTTCATCGCCAGCATCATGTCGCCTTCAGCGCGCAATTTGCCGCCCATGAACGCTTGCATGCCGTCGGTTTCGCCGCTGACGATGCCTTCCAGGGTTTCGCCGTCCATCACCAGGGTCACCTGGGCGTCCGGGTTTTCGCCTTCCTGCAGCTCGCAGGTGCTGTCCTTGACGATCAGCGAGAAGTTCTTGGTGTCGTCGATGCGAAAACCGAAGACCAGGTCCAGACCGGCAGCAGCGGCTGGGTTGAACTTGGCTTTCATTGCTTGTACGGCGTCAGCTACGGAGGTCATGGTTTGATCCTTTCTTGGGTAATTAGAGCTGGGTGATTACAGCCAGGGTCACAATAGTCCGGACTCAGCGAAATGTGATGAGTTCCGGGGCCTTCAGCAGTTGCAGGTGCGCATGGCTGTTGAAGGAAGCCAGTGCCACCTCGCGCCCACGAAACTTCAGGTGGTTGAGCGAGGTGTTGACGATTTGCCAGTTCAGTTCAAAAGCCTGCCGGGCAGGCATTTGGGTGATCAGGTGGAGCAGGGCAGTGATGGTCCCGCCGGAGGTGAACACGGCGATTTTCTGGGTGTTGTCGGCGCTTTCGAGGATGCGGTGCAGGCCGGCCCGGACGCGCTCGACAAATCCCAGCCAGCTTTCCAGGCCCGGCGTGTCATAGGTGCCGGCGAGCCAGCGCTCGATGATCAGCGCGAAGATGCGCTGGAACTCGCCGCGGTTCTGCGCGGCGTTGCGCAGGATGTGCAGGGCTTGGGGTTCTTGCGGCAGCATTTCAGGCAGCAATGCGCGGATGACCGCATCGGCGTCGAATTCGTTGAACGCCGCATCGGTTTCCAGAATCGGCACGGGCAGCCCGAAGGCGGCGAACTGGTCGAGGGCGCCGGTGGCAGTATCCTGTTGCCGGCGCAGGTCGCCTGCCAGGCAGCGATCGAAGCTGATACCCAGTTCGGCCAGGTGCTGGCCGAGGATTTGCGCCTGGCGCACGCCGGTCGGCGACAGGACGTCGTAATCGTCTGCACCAAAGGAGGCTTGGCCATGTCGAATCAGATAGATGCTGCCCACGTCCGCTTCATCCCGGTACGTTGAAGGTCTGGCGAGGTTATGGGGGATGACGGTGTGCTGTCAATGAAAAAACATACGCTTGTTTGAAATGCTCGTTCCAGGCCTGTTACCACAGGTTTCGCGGCTGGCCGACAGGCCGGCGCATGGGTATGCTGGTAACCACCCCGCGTGCGTTTTCATGCCGCGCTTAGTAATGAAGGAGTTGCTGTGGAGTTTTTTGCAGAGTACGCCAGTTTCCTGGCCAAGACCGTGACACTGGTGGTCGCCATTCTGGTGGTCATGGCCAGTTTTGCGGCATTGCGCAGCAAGGGTCGCCGCAAATCCGCCGGCCAGTTGCAGGTCAGCAAGCTGAATGATTTCTACAAGGGCCTGCGCGAACGCCTGGAGCACACCTTGCTCGACAAGGACCAGCTCAAGGCCCTGCGCAAGTCCCAGGCCAAGACCGAGAAAAAGCAAAAGAACAAGCCCGAGGCCAAGCCACGGGTTTTCGTGCTGGATTTCGATGGCGACATCAAGGCCTCCGCCACTGAAAGCCTGCGCCATGAGATCACCGCATTGCTGACCCTGGCGACCCCCAAGGATGAAGTGGTGCTGCGCCTGGAAAGCGGCGGGGGCATGGTGCACAGCTACGGCCTGGCGTCGTCGCAACTGGCGCGCATCCGTGATGCGGGCGTGCCCTTGACCGTGTGCATCGACAAGGTGGCGGCGAGCGGCGGCTACATGATGGCGTGCATTGGCGAGAAGATCATCAGCGCACCCTTTGCCATCCTCGGTTCCATCGGGGTGGTTGCGCAACTGCCCAACGTCAACCGCCTGCTGAAGAAACATGATATCGATTTCGAGGTGCTGACTGCCGGGGAATACAAGCGCACCTTGACCGTGTTCGGCGAAAACACCGAGAAGGGCCGGGAAAAATTCCAGGAAGACCTGGACATCACCCATCAGCTGTTCAAGAACTTCGTCTCGCGTTACCGCCCACAACTGGCCATCGATGAGGTCGCCACCGGCGAAATCTGGCTGGGCATGGCTGCGTTGGACCTGCAACTGGTCGACGAACTCAAGACCAGCGACGAGTACCTGGCAGAACGGGCGAAGAAATCCGAGCTGTACCACCTGCACTATGCCGAACGTAAAAGCTTGCAGGAACGCATCGGCATGGCGGCCAGCGGTTCAGTCGACCGGGTACTGCTGACCTGGTGGAGCCGGTTGACTCAACAACGCTTCTGGTAAGTAACCCTGTCGCCACTGAGCCCTTTCACTTGTTGAAGGTGAAAGGGCTCAGTCTTAATGAGGCATGGTCCCGGGCGGGGTCATGCCTTTGCAGCATCAGCGACGACGGAACAGCGGCAGCGGTTCGTCAGTGGCGGCCTGATAGGTCACCGAGAAATCCTTGAGGCTTTCCAGCGCTTCGTACGGGTCTTTGTCAGCGCGCAATGCGAAGGCATCGAAGCCGCAGCGACGCAGATAGAACAGCTGGTCGCGCAGCACATCGCCGATTGCCCGCAACTCGCCTTTGAAGCCGTAGCGGTCACGCAGCAGGCGGGCGTTGGAGTAGTTGCGACCATCGGTGAAGGCGGGAAAGTTCAGGGCGATGACCTGGAACTGGTCCACGTCGTCACCGATTTCTTCCGCTTCTTCATCCGCATCCAGCCACACGCCAAGGCCGCCATCGCGGGCCTTGAGCATGCGGCTGTGTTCACGCCACAGCTGCAGCGGGACGATCAGGTCGTCGCAGTTGCTGATCTCGTCGATGTTGAAGTCCTTGGGCAGCAGGTGCCAGGTTTCGTCGACGACTTCGTTGTTCTTAATGATTCGCTGCATAGACGCGCTCCTTGAAGAGGTCGATGCCGATACGCTGGTAAGTGTCGATGAAGCGCTCGTCTTCGGTACGTTGTTCGACGTACACGTTGATCAGCTTCTCGATCACATCAGGCATGGCTTCCTGGGCGAAGGACGGGCCGAGGATCTTGCCCAGGCTCGCATCGCGACTGGCGCTGCCACCCAGGGAGACCTGGTAAAACTCTTCGCCTTTCTTGTCCACCCCGAGAATGCCGATGTGGCCAACGTGGTGGTGACCGCAGGCGTTCATGCAACCGGAAATGTTCAGGTCCAGTTCGCCGATGTCGAACAGGTAGTCCAGGTTATCGAAACGACGCTGGATCGATTCGGCAATCGGGATCGACTTGGCGTTGGCCAGGGAGCAGAAATCACCGCCCGGGCAGCAGATGATGTCGGTCAGCAGGCCGATGTTCGGCGTGGCGAACCCTTGCTCGCGCAGTTCACCCCACAGGGTAAACAGTTGGCTCTGCTCGACGTCCGCCAGAATGATGTTCTGTTCATGGGATGTGCGCAGTTGACCGAACGAGTAACGCTCGGCCAAATCAGCCACGGCATCCAGCTGTTTGTCGGTGATGTCCCCCGGCGCCACGCCGGTAGGTTTCAGCGATAATGTCACGGCAACGTAACCCGGCTTCTTGTGCGCCAGGGTGTTGCGCGTGCGCCAGCGTGCGAAGCCCGGGTGCTGCTGGTCAAGCTCGGCCAAGGCCGCGCTCTGGTTGTCCAGCGCCTGGTACTCGGGGTCCACGAAGTGTTTGGCCACCCGATGCACTTCGGCTTCGGTCAGCGTGGTCTGGCCACCGCGCAGGTGCTCCATTTCCGCGTCGACTTTCTGGGCGAAGACTTCGGGGGTCAGCGCCTTGACCAGGATCTTGATCCGCGCCTTGTATTTGTTGTCACGACGGCCATAGCGGTTGTAGACACGCAGGATGGCGTCGAGATAGCTCAACAGGTCCTGCCACGGCAGGAATTCGTTGATGAAAGCGCCCACCACCGGGGTACGGCCCAGGCCGCCACCCACCAGCACGCGGAAACCCAGCTCGCCGGCCGCGTTGTGCACTGGCTCAAGGCCAATATCATGCACTTCAATGGCGGCACGGTCGGAGGTCGAACCGTTGATCGCGATCTTGAACTTGCGCGGCAGGTAGGCGAACTCAGGGTGGAAGGTGGTCCACTGGCGAACAATCTCGCACCATGGGCGCGGATCAATCAGCTCATCGAACGCGACACCGGCGAACTGGTCGGTGGTGACATTGCGCAGGCAGTTGCCGCTGGTCTGGATCGCGTGCATCTGCACGGTGGCCAGCTCTGCCAGGATATCCGGGATGTCTTCCAGCGCCGGCCAGTTGAACTGTACGTTCTGCCGGGTGCTGATGTGGGCATAGCCCTTGTCATAGTCACGGGCGATCTTGGCCATCATTCGCGTTTGGCGCGAAGTCAGTTGGCCGTAAGGCACCGCGACCCGCAACATCGGCGCGAAACGCTGGATGTAAAGGCCATTTTGCAGGCGCAGGGGGCGGAATTCTTCTTCGCTCAGCTCGCCTGCCAGATAGCGTCGGGTCTGATCACGGAACTGCTTGACGCGGTCCTCGATGATCCGCTGATCGTACTCGTCGTATACGTACATATAAGTCCTGTTCTCAGGCTTGGGCCGGTCGGTTCCAGCTGCATGTGGGGCTTGCTGAAGTCCGATACTGCCTCGGCAATTCTGCGCGCACGGCCGCGCACTCCCAACGGAGCCGGGGCAAGATACCAGTTTGTAGTTATGCGCAAAAGTGATGTTTGAGTATATGTAAAGAACCAAAACGACTAACGAGAATCGTTGTTAGCAAACCCGCGTTTGTGGTGTGGGCAATCATCGTCTTAACTGTGAGCGAGTCTTCGTGCAATCACCGATAAAACCGACAAGAGGCGATGCAATGAGCAACCCTACCAAAGCTTCAAAACCCGACAGTACGGTTGATGCCTGGGCGATTTTGTTCCTGATCATCCTGGTCGTGGGCACTGCCGTGTTCTGGGTCAGTCATCAATAAACCGCCTCGTCCGGGCCTGATTCCGACGATTGTCGGACAAAACATGCGGTAAAGACCGATTTTCCGGGCTTCGCTGGCTATAATGCGCGGCGATTTTCGGGGCCCGGACGACCAATGCTCAAGTACTGCTTCACTCTATTGCTGGCACTCAGCGCTGCCTGGGGCTCAGCCGCGCGCGCCGAGTCGGTGCTGTTCCTCAGTCCCGGTGGCACCAACGAAACCTTCTGGGTGACCTACGCACAGTTCATGCGAGCGGCGGCGGATGACTTGGGCATCGACCTGCAGGTGCGCTATAGCGAACGCATGCCGGAATTGACCGTGGTGCAAGCCCGTGAGGCATTGCAGGGGCCCCAGCGTCCGGATTACCTGATCTTCGTCAACGAGCAATACGTTGCTCCGCAAATCATGCGCCTGGCCCAGGGTAGCGGCGTCAAGCTGTTCATGGTCAACGCGTCCCTGACCGACAATCAGAAAAGCCTGCTGGGCGAGCGGCCGGACTTGCTGGGTAGCCTGGTGCCCAACGACGAGGAGGGCGGCTACCTGATGCTCAAGGAGTTGATCCGCCAGCATCCGCCCGCCGCACCCGGCCAGGTGATCGAGTTACTGGCCTTTTCCGGCTTGAAAATTACGCCCTCTGCCCATTTGCGCGAGCAAGGCATGTATCGCGCCCTGGCCGAACATCCGCAGGTACGCTTGCGCCAGTTGGTGTACAGCGGGTGGACCCGGCAGCGGGCGTACGAGCAAGCCCGAATGTTGTTCCAGCGCTACCCCAAAGTGAGCCTGGTGTGGTCAGCCAATGACGAAATGGCATTCGGCGCGATGCAGGCGTATTCGGAGACCGGCGGGGTCCCCGGCAAGGACGCACTGTTCAGCGCGGTCAATACCTCGCCTTCGGCGTTGCAAGCCAAGGTTGACGGACGCCTGAGCGTGTTGATGGGCGGGCACTTTACCCTTGGGGGTTGGGCGCTGGTGCAGTTGCATGACCATGAGCTCGGTGTAGACCTGAACCGGCAAGGTGGACGGGACCAGATGCTTGCCCTGTTGCAAGTGGTCGATCAGGCACAGGCCCGGCGTCTGCTGGCCATGCAGACGTCGACCGATTACCGGGTGAACTTCCGCCGCCTGTCGGCAAAAGGCCGCCCGGCGTCTTACCGGTACCCCTTCAGCATGCACACCCTGATGCACTGACAGCTATCTCAGATGCCGGCCAGGTGCAGCACCAGCTTGACGATGGCAAACAACGTCAAGGCAAACACCGCCGTGAACAGGATGCCCAGGATGACAAAATGACTGGGCTTGCCATGGGTGAAGTCGCGTGCCCGATTCTTCCCGCTTTGAACCCCGAACGCCGCAGCCATGACGCTGTGTAGCATCTGCCAGAAGCTCGGCGGTTTGTTGTCGACCGGATCGTCCATAAATCCCTCTTCACCTGTGTGAGAAAGGTAAGCATAGACAAAGCAGAACAGATCGCAGCCTGATGACCTGTAGGAGCTGCCGCAGGCTGCGATCTTTTGATCCGGGTTTGAAGATCAAAAGATCGCAGCCTCGTTTCACTTGGCAGCTCCTACGGGCTTGTGCGGGCTGCCGTGGGCTGCGATCTATAGATCTTAGTTGTCATAACCCAGGTTCGGTGCCAGCCAGCGCTCGGTCACGCTGAGCTCCTGGCCTTTGCGTGAGGTGTAACTCTGCACCTGGTCCTTGTCGATCTTGCCCACGGCAAAGTACTGCGCCTGCGGATGGGCGAAGTACCAGCCGCTGACTGCAGCAGCCGGGAACATGGCGTAGTGCTCGGTGAGAAACACGCCGCTGCGGCCGGCCTGCATTTCGCTGGCTTCAGGATCGAGCAGGCTGAACAGCGTGCTTTTCTCGGTGTGATCAGGGCACGCCGGGTAGCCCGGCGCAGGGCGGATGCCGCTGTACTGCTCCTTGATCAGTGCCTCGTTGTCGAGGGTCTCGTCCTTGGCATAACCCCAATAACCCTTGCGCACCTGCTGGTGCAGCCACTCGGCGCAGGCCTCGGCCAGGCGGTCGGCCAGGGCCTTGACCATGATCGAGTTGTAATCGTCGCCGGCGTCCTGGTAAGCCTTGGCCACTTCTTCGGCGCCGATGCCGGCAGTGGTGATGAACCCGCCGACGTAGTCGGTGATCTCACTGTCCTTGGGCGCCACGAAGTCGGCCAGGGAGAAGTTTGGTTTGCCGTCGGTCTTGATGATCTGCTGGCGCAAGTGATGCAGCTTGGCCAACGGCTTGCCGTCATCGCCGTAGACTTCGATGTCGTCGTCGCGCACCTGATTGGCCGGCCAGAAGCCGAACACCGCACGGGCACTGATCAGCTTTTCGTTGATCAGCTTGTCCAGCATCTCCCGGGCATCCGCGTAAAGCGCGGTGGCGGCTTCACCCACGACTTCGTCGGTAAGGATGCGCGGAAACTTGCCAGCCAGGTCCCAGGAAATGAAGAACGGCGTCCAGTCGATGTATTCGGCCAGCACCTTCAAATCGATATTATCCAGCACCCGGGCACCGGTGAACGTCGGCTTGACCGGCGTGTAAGTGCTCCAGTCGAACTGCGGCTTCTTGGCGATCGAGGCCGGGTAGCTAAGGCGTTCAGTGCGGGCGCTGCGATTGGCGGTGCGTTCGCGAACCTCGACGTAGTCCTGGCGAGTCTTCTCGACGAAAGCCGGTTTCAACTCCTTGGACAACAACTGGGTCGCCACGCCCACGGCGCGGGAGGCGTCGGTGACATAAATCACCGCGTCATTGCTGTACTTGGGCTCGATCTTCACCGCCGTGTGTGCCTTGGAGGTAGTGGCGCCACCGATCATCAGCGGCAGGTGGAAATCCTGGCGCTGCATTTCGCGGGCTACGTGGACCATCTCGTCCAGCGACGGGGTGATCAGGCCGGACAGGCCGATGATGTCGCACTTCTGCTCCCTGGCCACCTGGAGGATTTTCTCCGCCGGCACCATGACGCCCAGGTCGACGATGTCATAGCCGTTACAACCCAGGACCACGCCGACGATGTTCTTGCCGATGTCATGCACATCGCCCTTGACCGTGGCCATCAGGATCTTGCCCTTGGCTTCGGGCTTGTCGCCTTTTTCCAGTTCGATAAACGGAATCAGGTGGGCGACGGCCTGCTTCATCACCCGGGCGGACTTCACCACTTGCGGCAGGAACATCTTGCCGGCGCCGAACAGGTCGCCAACGATGTTCATGCCGGACATCAGCGGCCCTTCGATCACTTCGATCGGGCGGGCGAACGACAGGCGCGACTCTTCCGTGTCCTCGACGATGTGGGTGGTGATGCCCTTGACCAGTGCGTGCTCCAGGCGCTTGTTGACGTCCCAGCCGCGCCACTCTTCGGTCTCGGCTTCCTTGACGCTGCCGTCGCCCTTGTACTTGTCGGCGATGGCGAGGAGGGCGTCGGTGCCTTCCGGGGTACGGTTGAGCACGACGTCTTCCACGGCGTCACGCAGTTCGGCCGGGATCTGGTCATAGATCTCCAGCTGGCCGGCGTTGACGATGCCCATGCTCAGGCCGTTGCGGATCGCATACAACAGAAACACCGAGTGGATGGCTTCGCGCACCGGGTTGTTGCCCCGGAACGAGAACGACACGTTGGACACGCCGCCCGACGTCAGCGCATACGGCAGCTCGTCTCGGATATAGGCGCAGGCGTTGATGAAGTCCACGGCATAGTTATTGTGTTCTTCGATACCGGTAGCCACGGCGAAGATGTTCGGGTCGAAAATGATGTCTTCCGGCGGGAAGCCGACTTCGTTGACCAGAATGTCGTAGGAGCGCTTGCAGATTTCCTTCTTGCGCGCTTCGGTGTCAGCCTGGCCGGCTTCGTCGAAGGCCATCACGACCACCGCCGCACCATAGCGCTTGCACAGCTTGGCGTGATACATGAACTGCTCGACGCCTTCTTTCATGCTGATCGAGTTGACGATGCCCTTGCCCTGGATGCATTTCAGGCCGGCCTCGATCACTTCCCATTTCGAGGAGTCGATCATGATCGGGACGCGGGAGATGTCCGGTTCACCGGCAATCAGATTGAGGAAGGTCACCATCGCCTTCTTCGAATCGAGCATCCCTTCGTCCATGTTGATGTCGATCACCTGGGCGCCAGCCTCGACCTGTTGCAGGGCGACTTCCAGGGCTTCGGTGTAGTTGTCTTCACGGATCAGGCGGGCGAACTTTGCCGAGCCGGTGATATTGGTGCGCTCGCCGACGTTGACGAACAGCGAGCTGCGATCAATGGTGAACGGCTCAAGCCCGGAAAGGCGGCACGCCTTGGGAATGTCCGGAATCTGCCGCGGCGCATATCCCGCCACCGCCTTGGCGATGGCTTCGATGTGGCCCGGGGTGGTGCCGCAGCAGCCGCCGACGATGTTGAGAAACCCGCTCTGGGCGAACTCTTCGATGACCTTGGCGGTTTGCGCTGGCAGCTCGTCGTACTCGCCGAACTCGTTGGGTAGCCCGGCGTTCGGGTGCGCCGAGACGTGGGTGCCTGCCTTGTTCGACAGCTCCTCCAGGTACGGGCGCAGCTCGCTGGCACCGAGGGCGCAGTTCAGGCCAACCGATATCGGCTTGGCGTGGGCCACGGAGTTCCAGAAGGCTTCGGTGGTCTGGCCCGACAAGGTTCGGCCAGAGGCGTCGGTAATGGTGCCGGAGATCATGATCGGCAACTCGATGCCCAGCTCCTCGAACACCCCCTGCACGGCAAAGATTGCGGCCTTGGCGTTCAAGGTATCGAAGATGGTTTCGATCAGGATCAGGTCGCTGCCACCCTCGATCAGGCCTTTGGCCGCTTCGGTGTAGTTTTCCACCAGTTCATCGAAGGTCACGTTGCGGTAGCCGGGGTTGTTCACGTCCGGCGACAGCGAGCAGGTGCGACTGGTCGGCCCGATCACGCCAGCGACGAAACGCGGCTTGTCCGGAGTTTCCAGGGTCTTGGCATCAGCCACCTTGCGCGCCAGGCGTGCGCCTTCTACGTTTAACTCGTATGCCAGGCCCTGCATGCCGTAATCGGCCAGGGATACCTGGGTGGCGTTGAAGGTGTTGGTTTCGAGGATGTCGGCGCCGGCATCCAGGTAGGCTTTTTCGATCGAGCCGATCACGTCCGGGCGAGTCAGCACCAGCAGGTCATTGTTACCCTTGACGTCGCTCGGCCAGTCTGCGAAGCGTTTACCCCGGTAATCCTGCTCCTCGAGCTTGTAGCTCTGGATCATGGTGCCCATGCCGCCATCGAGAATCAGGATGCGCTCTTTGAGGGCGTGCTTGAGAGCTTGAAGGCGAACACTGCGATCGGACATGTGGACTACTCGGAAAGACCATTACGAAGGGCCGGGATCATAGCAAACCTGCGCGCTTTTAGAGCATGTACCGGTTTTGCATGAATATCGCTCATGTTGGTGATAGCCCCGTGCCGGTAGAATCGCGGCGTTTTCTCATGATCGGGACCAGGGACATGTCGTATCGCTTCGTCACCAGCATGATTGTGCTGTGTTTGAGCTGGGGCGCTGCGGCGCAGGAGCCGGCCATTTCCTATACGCGGGATATTCAACCGATCTTCACCGAAAAGTGCGTAGCCTGCCACGCCTGCAATGACGCCGCCTGTCAGTTGAACCTGGGCAGCGGCGAGGGCGCGGCGCGGGGCGCCAGCAAGACCCCGGTCTACGACGGCGAACGCACCAGCGCGGCCGCGCCAACCCGGCTGTATTACGATGCGTTCGGCAAGCAGGCCTGGCAGCAGAAGGGCTTCTATTCGGTGCTCGACGCCCAGGCGAGCCAGGCTTCCCTGATGGCGCGGATGCTGGAACTGGGCCACCGCACGCCGTTGCAGCCCAATGCCAAACTGCCCGAGGAGATCGCGCTTGGCCTGAACCGGGCCAACATGTGTGCCATGCCGGGCGAATTCGACGGCTACGCCGGTGCCCACCCCAAAGAGGGCATGCCGCTTGCAGTGACAGGCCTGACCGACCAGCAATACCAGACGCTGCAACGCTGGCTGGCCTCGGGCGCGCCCATTGATGAGCAGGGCCTGCAGCCGTCCGCCCGGGAAGCATTGCAGGTGCTGCAGTGGGAAAACCTGCTCAATGCGCCGGGTGCCCGGGAAAGCCTGGTGGGGCGCTGGTTGTTCGAACACTGGTTCCTGGCCCACCTGTACTTCAAGGACGGCGAGCCCGGGCACTTTTTCCAGTGGGTGCGCTCGCGAACACCCACCGGCCAGCCCATCGACCTGATCAAGACCCGTCGTCCCAACGACGATCCCGGGGCCCAGGTGTATTACCGCCTGCGGCCCGTGCAAGGGGTGATCGTGCACAAGACTCACATCAGCTACCCGTTGAGCGCGCCGAAGATGGCCCGGGTCAAGAGCCTTTTCTACACCGGTAACTGGCAGGTCAACGCCTTGCCCGGCTATGGCCCTGAACGGCGGGCCAATCCGTTCAGTACCTTCGAAGCGATCCCGGCCCAGGCGCGCTATCAGTTCATGCTCGATAACGCCGAGTACTTCGTGCGCACCTTTATTCGCGGTCCGGTGTGCCGTGGCCAGATTGCCACCGACGTGATCCGCGATAACTTCTGGGCACTGTTCCAGGCGCCGGAGCACGACCTCTACATCACCGACCCCAACTATCGCGGCCAGGCCACGCCGCTGCTGGCGATGCCCGGGCAGGACGATGACGTCGGCAGTGTGCTGACCCTGTGGCACGACTACCGCAATAAACGCAATGAGTACGAAGCCTTGCGCCGCGACAGTTATGCCGACGCGCCGGCGCCGAGCTGGTCGACGCTGTGGGCGGGCAATGACAATGCGCTGCTGAGTATCTTCCGCCATTTCGACAGCGCGTCGGTGACCAAGGGCTTGATTGGCGAAGTGCCGCAAACGATGTGGCTGTTCGATTATCCGCTGCTGGAACGCACCTATTACCAGCTGGCGGTCAACTTCGACGTGTTCGGCAACGTGTCGCACCAGGCGCAGACGCGGCTGTATTTCGACCTGATCCGCAATGGCGCCGAGCAGAATTTCCTGCGCCTGATGCCCGCCGATTCCCGGGAGGGCTACCTCGACGACTGGTACCAGAACAGCGGTAAAATCAAGATGTGGCTGGATTACGAGAGCATCGACGACGACAAGGACACTGCGCTCAAGCTCGATGAAAAGGACCCCAAGCGTGACTTTGCCCGGCAGTTGCTGGCCCGCTACGGCGACCTCAACGCCAGCCCCGACCCGATCAATCGCTGTGACGGTGCGTATTGCTCGCGCCCCAACATCGACCCGGACCTGCAGAATGCCGATCAAGCCTTGAGCCGCTTGACCTCGCGCCCGGCCGCCGGGCTGAGGGTCATCGACCTGTTGCCGGAAGCCACCCTGTTGCGCGTGCAGAGTGCCAGCGGTCAGCGTGAGGTCTACAGCCTGCTGCGCAATCGCGCCCACAGCAACGTCGCGTTTCTCCTGGGCGAGTCACTGCGTTATCAACCCGGCCTGGACACCCTGACCATTTTTCCAGGTGTGCTGAGCAGCTATCCGAATTTCATCTTCAACATTCCTGCCGACCAGGTGCCAGCTTTCGTTGATGCCATGGAGAATGCCAAGGACGCCAACCGCCTGGAGATAATCATCGAGCGCTGGGGCATCCGCCGCAGCCATCCGCAGTTCTGGCAGTACTTTCACGACCTGAGCCGCTATGTGCACGAGACCCAGCCGGAGGAAGAGGGCGTGCTGGACATGAACCGCTACGAGAATCTTTGATAGACCTTTGTCGGCGCGGCGTTGTCCGATCTACAGGGCACACTTATGTACCTGTGGCAGCGAGCCTGCTCGCTCCCACAGGTCGATTGCGGTGGTTTGTGGATGTTCAACGGAGGGCAATCAATGCTGATTTCTGTACAGGCATTACGCGCCCTGGCCGCCTGGACGGTGGTTTGCCACCATTTCATGCAGATATTCTTCGACTTCAAGGCCCGTGGCCCGATCGGGCAGATGTTCATCGACAAGGGCGCGGTGGGCGTTGATATTTTCTTTGTGATCAGCGGCCTGGTGATCTTTCTGTCCACCGAAGGCAAAGCACTGCCGCCCGGAAAATTCCTGTTGTATCGACTGTTTCGCATCGTTCCGGCCTACTGGTTCTACACCCTGTTGATGGCGCTACTGGTGGTGTTCGCCCAGCCGGTGCTACCAGACCAGACCGTTGACTGGTCGCACTTCCTCCTGTCCCTGCTGTTCGTTCCCAGCGAAAACCCCGGCGGCTACGGCATTTATCCGACACTCAATGTCGGCTGGACCCTCAACTACGAAATGCTCTTCTACGTGCTGTTCGCCTGGGCGCTGTTGTTCCGCCTGCAGGTCAGGCTGCTGGTGGTCGGGGCGTTGTTGTTCGCGGTGTGCCAGGCATGGACGGGTTATGGCTGGGTCAGCCAGTTCTATCGCTCGGACATCGTCTATGAGTTCCTGCTGGGTATCGCCATCGGCATGCTGTACCGCCGCGGCTGGATCCGCCCGGGCCTGTGGCTGCCACTGGTGGGCATCAGCGGCGCGTTGCTGATGATCTACCATTCGCCCCCGCAACCGCGCTTTGTGGTCTGGGGCCTGCCAAGCGCGGTGCTGGTCATGGCGTGCATGGCGCTTGAGCGTTTCTTTGAACACAATCGAACGCTCAAGCTATTGGGCGATTGTTCCTACTCGGTGTACCTGATGCATGTGCTGGTGCTGTCCGCCGGTGGTTTTATCGCACAACGGTATGGCGTGAACCCCTACGTCATGTTTGTGCTGTGCGTGCTGGCCATCGCCGTGGGCTCCTGGGCCAGCTACCACTGGGTGGAAAAATTCAGCTATCGGTGGCTTAAACAGCGTGTTGATGGCAAAACCGAGGCTCAACCGTCGCCGGCTCTTTCCCGACAAAAATACTAGGACTTTGTCCCGCGCGTTGATTGGCGTAAACTGCGCCCAAGCCTGCGAGGAGTTTCCATGACCGCTATTACCATCACTGACGCCGCCCACGATTATCTGGCTGATCTGCTCTCCAAGCAGAACACCCCGGGTATCGGCATTCGCGTCTTTATCACCCAGCCCGGCACCCAGTACGCTGAAACCTGCATTGCCTACTGCAAGCCGGGCGAAGAAAAACCTGAAGACACGGCGCTGGGGCTAAAGAGCTTCACCGCTTACATCGATTCGTTCAGCGAAGCGTTCCTGGACGACGCGGTAGTCGACTACGCCACCGACCGCATGGGTGGCCAGTTGACCATCAAGGCACCCAACGCCAAGGTGCCAATGGTCAACGCCGACAGCCCGATCAACGAGCGCATCAACTACTACCTGCAAACCGAGATCAACCCGGGCCTCGCCAGCCACGGCGGCCAGGTCAGCCTGATCGATGTAGTCGACGACGGCATCGCCGTCCTCAAGTTTGGTGGCGGTTGCCAGGGCTGCGGCCAGGCAGACGTGACCTTGCGCGAAGGCATCGAGCGCACCTTGCTCGAGCGTGTGCCGGAGCTCAAGGGCGTGCGCGATGTGACTGACCATACGCAGAAAGAAAACGCCTACTACTAAGTAAGGTGTTCGCTGCGCAAGCAAAAAAACGGCACCCGTGAGTGCCGTTTTTTTATGCCTGAAGCCAAAAGATCTTCTATTCTTGGGGCCTGTACAGATGCGCATGCCCCGCACGATACAGCGAAGACTCGCTGAACTGATCACTGCCCAACACCCGACCCACCAGAATCAGCGCTGTACGCCGGAAACCCTTGGCTTCCACCTTCCCGGCAATATCTGCCAAAGTCCCCACCACCCAATCCTGGTCCGGCCAGCTCGCCCGGTGAATCACCGCGATCGGGCAATCGGCACCGTAATGCGGGGTTAATTCGAGGACGATCTTGTGCAGGTGGCTGACCCCCAGATGGATCGCCATGGTCGCGCCATGTTGTGCCAGGCTGGCCAGTTCTTCACCGGCCGGCATCGCCGTCTTGTCGGCGTAGCGGGTCAGTATCACGCTCTGGGAAACGTCCGGCAGGGTCAATTCAGCACCCAACAGCGCGGCACAGGCTGCCGTGGCCGTCACCCCGGGAATGATCTCAAAAGGGATACCCAGCTCGCGCAGGTGGCGAATCTGCTCGCCGATGGCGCCATACAGGCTCGGATCGCCGGAATGCACCCGCGCCACATCCTGGCCCTTGGCGTGGGCAGCCTTGATCAGTTCGATGATCTGTTCCAGGTGCAATTCGGCACTGTTGACCACCTGTTCAGCATGATGGCCTTCGAGCACGGCGGCGGGCACCAGCGAGCCGGCGTAAATGATGACGGCGCAGCTGCGAATCAGGCGCTGGCCTTTGACGGTGATCAGTTCCGGGTCGCCGGGGCCGGCGCCGATGAAGTAAACGGTCATCGTCGTATCCTGTGAAAAAGCGACATGGGCAGGCTTCAGATGAAGATTGCTCATGATCAGGCATGGGATTATCGGGGATTCTAAACGGCGCGGGCCAATGCGAGGGTGGCCTGGGCGTATTTTTGTCGTGAAATCAAGAGTATTGCCGGGGTGCGGGCTAACTGTTCGGCCAGGGCGAGGGCAGCGCTTTCAGCGATTCCATAGCAGCCGGTACGTTCGAAAGCGATGTCCGAGTGATGGCTGAGCTGGCCCTGATACCTGGCCAGTGCCTCACTGCTGAAAAACTGCACCTCAAGCCCAAGCTGGACGCCGAGCTCAATCAGGCCTGGCTCTTCTCGCTTGAGGTCAATGCTCGCCAGGGCACTGATCTGCTCGAGCTCGATAGAGTGGGCCTGCAGCGCCTGGTCCAGCAGCGCCCGCAGCGTGCTGAGAGGGCAGCCACGCTGGCAGCCAAGGCCGACGACCAGCGTCGGCACTTTGCCAGCTTGGGTCATGCCGGGTATTGATCAGGATTTTTGCGCCGGAACAGCCAGGCGCTGATCAGGCCCAGTGCCAGCCAGAACGCCACGTTGGTCAACTGTGAGGCAATCTTGAACTGGGTTTCCAATGCCTCTGGCGCGAGCATCGAATGCACCTGGGGTTGTGGTGCTCCGATCACGTGTGGCACGGCCAGGATCGCCACGCCAAGGACCTTCATCAGCCAGTGACGGCTGAAGACGATCAACGCAATACCGACCGCTGTGGAAGCGGCTGTACCCATCCACCAGATCTGCCGTTGAGTCAGGTCCGCCGCTGCAGTGCCCGGCAATTCAGGGGGCAGGCCGAGGGTTGGCGCCAGGACGAAGGTCGCGTAGCCGGCCAGGCCCCAGAGCAGGCCCTGGGACGTGCGAGTTGGCGCGCGCAGGGTGTAGAGGCCGGCCAGCATCAGCGCGAAACCCACGGCGACTACCAGGTTGCCGCCAGTGGTCGACAGCAGGCGCTGCCAACCGTTTTCCGGTTCCCAGGCTTCAGCGTCGTGGCTGTGCGCTGCGGTAGCGCCGGCTGCGTGTTCGTGGATTTGAACCGTGGCAGGTTCGGATTGTTCGTAGGTTTCCGCCTGCAGAATCAGCGGAGAGACCCAGAGGCTTTGCAGCAGGGTCAGCAGCAGGGCGGCCAGCAACCCGGTAAAACCTGCGGTTTGCGCGATACGCTTGATCATCTGGGCAGGTCTCAGTGGCACGGGAACGCGGAGCTGTGACGGGTATCGTGCGCCGCGTTGTGCACCGCCTCAATGTGCGAGAAACCGGCGAAATACACCAGGCCGGCGCCCAGGATCGACGCGAAAACAGCGGCGGTCAGGCGTTGGGTCAGGGTCGTGGTACTGCTGGTGGTACGGCTACCGGTGGTGCTGATGGTCGACATGGCGCTTCCCTCTGGTCTGTCAGCGGGGTTATGGAGCGCATGGAAAACTCCTGCGAACGGGCACGCCGAAGCTCAAACAGCGCCCGCCCACCGCGGGTTTGTTGGTCAGCGAACCTGATGTTCGCCATGCGTTGCGGGCCGGTCTCCGGGCTCGCGAGGGGTGCGGGCTTGCGCCTGTACCTGCAAGAGTCGCCTTCCCATGCCGTACTGCTGGCACAGTGGATCTGACTCTTCGCTCGCTTACCGTTGCGGGGGCAGCACCGGACTGACATGAGCTTCTAGTAAAGCACATGATTCACCGGTTTCCCGTTTCACCCTGTGAAGGGCACCCGTAACAAGTTGCGTAGGAGAGCATGAGGCGGGGTTTGGCGTCAATTGGCAGAGGTTCTCAATTGGGGGTCGGCCCCGGTAGGAGCTGCCGGAGGCTGCGATCTTTTGATCTGGCTGTTTGACAGACACAATCAACTGATCGCAACCTTCGGCAGCTCCTGCAGGGGATAGCGTTTACCGCAGGAGCATTGACCCGCCCCGATACCATGCGTAGCCTTGCGCTTTCGAGGTTCTTCGGCGTTGGCCGAAGCTAAGAAGGGAACGCGGTCAATGCCGCGGCTGCCCCCGCAACTGTGAACGGTGATGTTCGCTGCCACGCCACTGCAAGCCCTGTACAACGGGTTCGCGGGAAGGCGCAGCGAATGCCAGGCTGCATGCCCGGCACGCCGTCAGCCAGGAGACCTGCCTCGATACAGATTCTCACTACAACCGGGCGGGGTGATCCGGTGGCGAACTCTCCCGCGCGCGCTTCAGTCGCAGCGATTGTCGTCCCGTATGCCCGCCACCTTGCCAAAGGGCATCCGATGAAAACACTGGCCAAACTTCCCGTCACCATCGTTACCGGCTTCCTTGGCTCGGGCAAGACCACCTTGCTGCGGCACATGCTCGACAACGCCCAGGGCCGGCGCATCGCGGTCATCGTCAACGAATTTGGCGAACTGGGTATCGATGGCGAAATCCTCAAGCAGTGCTCCATCGGTTGCACTGAAGAAGAAGCCAGCGGCCGCGTCTATGAACTGGCCAACGGATGCCTGTGCTGCACCGTCCAGGAAGAGTTCTTCCCGGTGATGCGCGAGTTGGTGGCCCGTCGCGCCGACCTCGACCACATCCTGATTGAAACCTCCGGGCTGGCCCTGCCCAAGCCCCTGGTGCAAGCCTTCCAGTGGCCGGAAATCCGCAGCGCCTGCACCGTCGACGCCGTGATCACCGTGGTCGACAGTCCGGCCGTGGCGGCGGGCACCTTTGCTGCGTTCCCTGACCAGGTTGACGCCCAGCGCAAACTCGACCCGAACCTGGATCACGAATCGCCACTGCACGAACTGTTCGCCGACCAGTTGGCCAGCGCCGACCTGGTCATCCTCAACAAGGCCGACCTGATCAGCCCGCAAGACCTGGCCCGGGTGCGCCTGGAAGTCGCCGAGGAACTGCCGCCGGCGGTCAAGGTCATCGAAGCCAGTAGCGGTCGTGTGCCCCTGGACGTGCTGATTGGCCTGGGTGCCGGTTCCGAAGAACACATCGACAGCCGTCACAGCCATCACGATCATCACCACGAAGGTGAAGACGATCACGATCACGACGCCTTCGATTCGATCTCCATCGAACTGCCCCAGGCGGATGAAAGCCTGCTGCTGGACGCCCTGACGCAACTGGTAGTCAAGCACGGCATCCTTCGGGTCAAGGGTTTCGCAGCTATTGCGAACAAACCGATGCGCCTGCTGATCCAAGGCGTGGGCACGCGTTTCGACAAGCATTTCGACCGTCAGTGGGGCGCCGATGAAGCGCGCACCACCCGCCTGGTGCTGATCGGCCAGGAGCTGGACGCCGCCCAACTCGAAGCACAACTGCGCGCCGCGCTCAGCGTATAAGCCATGCACCTGCTCAGGACCCAGCCCGGCGGTTTCGTTTCGGATGACAATATTGCCGATCTTGGACAGACCCCTGCTGAGCTGGTGATCCTGTGCAGCGGCGACTCCAGCCTGGCGTTGCTCGCCGAAGCCGCGCAACAGTTGCCCGACGACTATCCAAGCGTGCGCCTGGCCAACCCGATGCAGGTGCAGAATCATGCCTCGGTCGACCTGTATGTCGATGAAGTGCTACGCCATGCCAAGGTGATTCTGATCTCGCTGCACGGCGGCATCGCCTATTGGCGTTATGGCGTCGAGCGCCTGGTGCAATTGTCCGAACGTGGCGTGCAACTGATTCTGGTGCCAGGCGATGACCGTCCCGACCCGGAACTCAGCGACCTCAGTACCGTGGGCGCCGAAGACCGCGACCGGCTCTGGCAGTTTCTACGCCAGGGCGGTCTGGGCAATGCCCTGGATTTCTTTCGCTGCCTGGCCAGTCGTTGGCTGGAACGCGACTACCCCTGGGCGGAGCCGCAGGCTTTGCCGCGCACGGCGATCTACCATCCGCAGCGAAGCCCAGCTGTACTAGCCGATTGGCAAGCCGACTGGCAGGCCGGGCAGCCCGTGGCCGCCGTGCTGTTTTATCGCTCGCACCTGCAGGCGGCCAATACCGCCTTCATCGATATTTTCTGCCAGCGCCTGCAGGCGGCTGGGTTGAACCCGCTGCCGATTGCCGTGGCCAGCCTGAAAGAACCCGGCTGCCTGGCGGTGGTCGAGGACTGGCTGGACGAAGTCAGCGCCTCGGTAATTCTCAACACTACCGGCTTTGCCCAGTCGAGTCCCGAAGCGCCGCATATCCGGCCGTTTCGCCGCAATATTCCGGTGATCCAGGCCATTTGCGCCCAGGATAACGAGGCCGGTTGGCAAGCCAGCGACCAGGGTCTCGGCCCGCGGGACCTGGCCATGCACATTGCGCTGCCGGAACTGGACGGGCGGATCATCAGCCGACCGATCAGCTTCAAGGACCTGGCGTGGCGCAGCGAGCGCAGCCAGTCGGACGTGGTGTGCTACCGCGCGCAGCCCGAACGAATGGATTTCGTCGCTGAACTGGCGCGGAGTTGGACCGATCTGGCCCGAGTACCCAACCGCGAAAAACGCATTGCGCTGATCCTGGCCAACTACCCGACCCGCGATGGTCGCATCGGCAATGGCGTCGGGCTCGATACGCCGGCGGCGGCGCTGAATATCCTGCGCGCGCTGCGCCAGGAAGGTTATCCGCTGCCGGATCAACTGCCGGAAAGCGGCACCGCGCTGATCCAGCAACTGCTCGGCGGCGTCAGCAACGACCTCGACACTATTGATCAGCGTCCATGCCAGCAAAGCCTCGGGCTGGATGACTACCTGGCGAGTTTCAACGCGCTGCCTGAGGCCAACCGGCTGGCCGTGCTGCAGCGTTGGGGGGCGCCAGAAAAGGATCCGATGTTCCGCAGCGGCCGGATGATGATCGCCGGCCTGCGTTTTGGCCTGACCTTTGTCGGCATTCAACCGGCTCGGGGGTATCAGGTTGACCCTAGCGCGGTGTACCACGACCCGGACCTGGTGCCGCCGCACGGCTATCTCGCGTTCTATTTCTGGTTGCGCAACACCTACGGTGCCCACGGTGTGATTCACGTCGGCAAGCATGGCAACCTCGAATGGCTTCCGGGCAAGGGTGTCGGGCTGTCGCAGCATTGCTGGCCGGATGCGCTGCTCGGGCCGTTGCCGAACATCTATCCCTTCATCGTCAATGACCCGGGCGAGGGCGCCCAAGCCAAGCGGCGCACCCAGGCCGTGATCATCGATCACCTGATGCCGCCGCTGACCCGCGCCGAAACCTATGGCCCGCTGCGCAACCTGGAGCTGCTCGCCGACGAGTACTACGATGCGCAGCTGCTCGACCCCCGTCGGGCGCGGGAGCTGCAGCGCGACATCCTGCAACTGGTGCGCGACAGCCATATCGACCGAGAGCTGCAGCTGGACGAACAGCTGGACAGTGATGCCGACGCGGCCATCTGGCTGCCGCGCCTGGACACTTATCTGTGTGATCTGAAGGAGTCGCAGATCCGCGACGGCCTGCACATCTTCGGCGAGTCGCCGAGCGGTCGGCTGCGCATCGACACCTTGCTGGCGTTGCTGCGTATTCCTCGTGGCGATGGACGCGGTGCCCAGTCGAGCGTGCTGCGGGCGCTGGCGAAGGCGTTCGAATTGGGCTTTGATCCGCTGGACTGTGCATTGGCCGAGCCGTGGACCGGGCCGCGTCCCATTGAACTGCAATCCATCAATGATGATACATGGCGCACGGCGGGCGACACCCGCGAACGCCTGGAACTGTTCGCCACGCAACTGATCGAGCAAACCACCTGTGGGAGCGCAGTGTCAGCCAAACTTGATTTGCCTGACACACCGTATTCGCTCCCGCAAGGTGAGAACTGGGCGCAAGTGTCGGCCATCCTCGACCACCTGCGCGAAGCCGTCGCCCCCCGCCTGGACGCTTGCGGCCCGGCAGAGATGCGCGGTCTGCTCGATGCGTTGAACGGCCGCTTCGTCCCTGCCGGCCCAAGCGGTGCACCCAGCCGGGGACGACTGGACGTGCTGCCCACGGGCCGCAACTTCTATTCGGTGGACGTACGCAACCTGCCGACCACCACCGCCTGGCGCATCGGCTTCCAGTCGGCCAACCTGATCCTTGAACGCCATCTGCAAGACCACGGCGATCACCTGCGCCAGATCGGCCTGTCGGTTTGGGGCACCGCGACCATGCGCACCGGTGGCGACGATATCGCCCAGGCGATGGCCTTGATGGGCGTGCGGCCGGTGTGGGCCACCGGCAGTCAGCGGGTTGACGACTTTGAAATTTTGCCAGTGAGCCTGCTGGACCGCCCACGGGTGGACGTCACGTTGCGGGTGTCCGGGTTCTTCCGCGACGCGTTCGCCAATCTGATCCGGCTGTTCGATGCCGCCGTGCAAGCGGTTGCCGAACTCGACGAGCCCGACGACCTCAATCCACTGGCTGCCAAGGTGCGTGCCGAGCGGGAAACCCTGTTGCTGGCGGGGCTTGACCAGGAGGCTGCGCGCCGCCAGGCCGGGTGGCGGATTTTCGGGGCGAAACCGGGGGCCTATGGTGCTGGCGTGCAGGGCGCGGTTGAGGGTCGCTTGTGGCAGAGCCGCGAAGACCTGGCCGAGGTTTACCTCAACTGGGGCGGCTACGCCTATGGCGGTTCAGACGAAGGAACGGCTGCCCGGGAACAGTTCGCCCAGCGCCTGAGTCAGGTCCAGGCCGTGGTGCAAAACCAGGACAACCGTGAGCACGATTTGCTCGATTCCAACGACTACTATCAGTTCCAGGGCGGTATGCTCGCTGCCGTCGAAAGCCTGAGCGGGGAAGCGGCGGCCAGTTATCACGGCGATCACAGCCAGCCCGACCTGCCGAAAATCCGCACCCTCAAGGAAGAACTCAACCGGGTTATTCGCTCCCGCGCAGCCAATCCCAAGTGGATCGACGGGGTGAAGCGCCACGGTTATAAAGGCGCGTTCGAAATGGCGGCGACGGTCGACAACCTGTTCGCCTTCGACGCCACCACGCAGTTGATTGACGATCACCAGTACGCGTTGCTCGCCGATGCTTACCTGCTGGACCCGGCGACCCGCGAGTTTGTGCGCGAGCACAATCCCCATGCCCTGCGCGACATGACCGAGCGCATGCTCGAGGCGCAGCAGCGCGGCATGTGGAAAGAGCCCGGCGAGTACCAGGAGGCGCTGGAGAATCTGCTGCTGGACATTGAAGAAGATACTTGAGACTGCAATTACCCCCCTGTAGGAGTGAGCCTGCTCGCGATACTGCGACCATGACCATGACCGAGACTGACTAATGACTGAAACACCGCATTTTCCTTTATCCGCCGTGGTCGGCGCCGACGATCTGAAGCTCGCCCTGTGCCTCACCGCCATCGACCCGAAGATCGGCGGCGTGTTGATCGAAGGCCCCCGAGGTATGGCCAAGTCCACCCTGGCCCGGGGCCTGGCGGACCTGCTCGCCAGCGGCCTGTTCGTCACGCTGCCGCTGGGTGCGACAGAAGAGCGCCTGGTCGGTACCCTCGATCTTGATGCGGCACTGAATGAAGGCCGCGCGCGATTTTCGCCAGGCGTCCTGGCCAAGGCCGACGGCGGCGTATTGTATGTCGATGAAGTCAACCTGCTGCCCGATCACCTGGTGGACCTGTTGCTCGACGTGGCGGCCAGCGGCATCAACCTGATAGAACGCGATGGCATCTCCCATCGGCATTCGGCGAAATTCGTCCTGATCGGCACCATGAACCCTGAAGAAGGTGAGCTGCGTCCGCAGTTGCTCGATCGCTTCGGCCTGAACGTTGCGCTCGGTGGCCACACTGTACCCACCGAACGCGGCGAAATCATTCGCCGGCGCCTGGCGTTTGATCATGATCCCGCGGCGTTTTGCGCCGAATGGGAAGCCGCCCAGCACGCCTTGCGCGAGCGTTGTGAGCAGGCCCGGAGTGTACTGGCCAGCATTCCTCTGGATGACCAGGCCTTGGGCAAAATCACTGAGCGCTGCTTCGCTGCCGGCGTCGATGGCTTGCGCGCTGATCTCGTCTGGTTGCGTGCCGCCCGGGCCCACGCGGCCTGGCGCGGTGCACAAGGGATAGGCGAAGAAGATATTGAAGCGGTTGCCGAGTTCGCCTTGCGCCATCGTCGGCGCGAACACACACCACCCGCGCCGCAAGCCAGCCAGCCACCCACAAGCCAAGGTTCGCAGCCAGGGGAAGGGCAGGGCCAATGGGGCGAAATGCCCGCCCAGGCACTGCCGACTGGCGCTCGCCGCGAAGTGCCGAGCTGGCCAAAAAAGCCCTAGGCATTCGCCCTCGATCTGCAGCGGGGGCGAATGCCAAAGCCCGCGCCGGACATCTCGACAGCGGCAAGCAAGGCCCGCAGCGGGTGACGCGCGAAGGTTCGGTCAACTGGCCAGGCACCTTGCTCAATGGGCGACCGCGCCAGCGTGATGACTTGCAATTTCAGGCACGCACTCGCTCGCCCCATGAACTGTGGCTGGTGATCGTCGACGCCTCTGCGTCCACTCGTCGCCACCAGGCACTGAGTGATGCCAAGGGTTTGCTCGCGCAGGTGTTCGATGACGCCTATCGCCAGCGTGCGCGGCTGGCGTTGCTGACCGCCAGCGGTACGACCCCGAGCTGGCAGGTACAAGGTTTAAAGGCGTCCAGCGGTTTGCACGCCTGGCTGGATCAATTGGGTGCCGGAGGCGGCACACCTTTGCTGGCAGCACTGTCCGAGGCGGAACAATGGCTGGCTACGCGGCAAAAGCGCTTGCCCGCCGAGCAACAGCGGCTATTGCTAGTCACCGATGGGCGGTTGAAGGAGTGGCCGATACTGTCGTCGCTCAAGTGCCCCGGGCTGCTGATCGACATAGAGCGCGGCCCGATTCGCTTGGCACGAGCGAAGCAATTGGCCGCAGAGTTAACCATCGACTACCGCCACATCGACGAACTTGTCCCCCTGTAGGAGCTGCCGAGAGAAACGAGGCTGCGATCTTTTAATCTCGTGGCCTTTACCGGTTCATCCCGCAACCCCGTGTCATCGTTTACGACCATCGCTGGCAAGCCAGCTCCTACAGGACGTAACCGGCCCTCAACGAAACAGATTAGTCCGCGCCAACTCGATCACCTCATCCCCACGCCCGCTCATCACCGCCTTGAGCATGTACAAACTGAAACCCTTGGCCTGCTCCAGTTTGATGGTCGGCGGCATGGCCAGTTCCTGGGTTGCGGTCACCACGTCCACCAGTACCGGCCCGTCATGCGCCAGCGCCCGACGCAATGCCGCGTCCAGATCTTCGCTGGCCTCGACGCGAATCCCGAGGATGCCCATCGCGTTGGCCATCGCCGCGAAATCCGGATTGTGCAGGTCGGTGCCCGTATCCAGCAGCCCGCTGGACTTCATTTCCATCGCGACAAAGCCCAGGGAGGCGTTGTCATAGACGATGATTTTCACTGGCAACCTGAGTTGCGCCAGGGAAATGAAATCCCCCATCAGCATGCTGAAACCACCGTCACCCGACAGGGAAATCACCTGGCGGTCAGGGAAGGCTGCCTGTGCGCCGATCGCTTGCGGCATCGCGTTGGCCATAGAACCGTGGTTGAAGGAGCCGAGCAGGCGCCGTTGGCCATTCATCTTCAGGTAGCGTGCAGCCCACACCGTTGGCGTGCCGACGTCAGCCGTGAAGATCGCGTCTTCATCCGCCAGTTCACTGAGCAGGCGGGTCAGGTACTGCGGGTGGATCGGACGCCCTGGCGCCGACGGCTGGGCCAGGTCATCCAGGCCCTGACGGGCTTTTGCGTAGTGCTTGAGTGATGACTCCAGGAAGCTTCGATCAGCCCGATAGGGCAGGCGTGGCAACAGGGCCGCGAGCGTCTCGCTGACGTCGGCGACTATGCCCAGGTCCAGGGCCGTGCGCCGCCCGAGGGCCTGCGGGTCGTGGTCGATCTGGATGATGGTTGCGTCGGTGGGATAGAACTGGCGATAGGGAAAGTCGGTGCCGAGCATCACCAGGGTGTCGCAGTTGAGCATGGCGTGGTAACCGGAGCTGAAACCGATCAGGCCGGTCATGCCTACGTCGAACGGGTTGTCCCACTCCACGTGTTCCTTGCCGCGCAAGGCATGCACCACTGGCGCGCCAAGGGCGTCGGCCAAGGCCACCACCTGATCATGGGCGCCCGCGCAGCCGGCTCCGCACATCAGGGTAACGGCCTTGCTTTGGCTCAATAGCTCGACCAGTCGATCGAGGTCATGGGGCGCCGGCAGGATGCGGGGTTGGGCGAGCGCGGGCCAGGGCTTGAAGGCGTCGTCAACTTCCTGCAACGCCACGTCACCGGGAATCACCACCACCGCCACGCCGCGGTTGAGGATTGCGCTGCGCATCGCCCGGTGCAGCACCTGGGGCATCTGCGCCGGGTTGCTCACCAGTTCGACGAAATGGCTGCACTCCTTGAACAGTTCCTGGGGATGGGTTTCCTGAAAGTAATTAAGGCCGACCTCCGACGATGGGATCTGGGCGGCAATTGCCAGCACTGGCACGTGGTTCCTGTGGCAGTCGAACAACCCGTTGATCAAATGCAGATTACCCGGCCCGCAACTGCCGGCGCACACCGCCAGTTCGCCAGTGACCGCCGCGTCGGCACCGGCGGCGAAGGCGGCGACCTCCTCATGGCGCACGTGCATCCACTCGATACTGTCCATGGTGCGCAGCGCTTCGGTCAGGCCGTTGAGGCTGTCGCCCGTCAGGCCCCAGATGCGCTTGACGCCGGCCTGTTCAAGGGTGGTTGCCAGTAGCTGGGCAAGGGTGATTTTCGCCATGGGGTACTCCGTTTTCCAAAAATCGAGCGATGAATTGTTCTCGGGTTAAAAGAGGACAACTCAATGCCGGTCATGACTCCCCTGTTTATTTCGCGCTCAGGGACAAGCCGCTCTGCACCGGAATCGGATGACGCATCAAGGTGCCGACTGCCAGCGCGCCCAATCCCGCCAACAGCCCGGCAACCAGCAGTAACAAGCTGAAGCCACTGATGAATGCTTGCCGGGCCAGAGGCTCCACCAACGTGCGAGCGGCCTCGGGCAGCAGGCTCATGGCTGCGGGCATGTCCCCGGCGACCACTCGCGAGCTGATACCTTGAGTGTGCTCCAGCCATTGCGGACCCTGGTTCGTCAGTTCGGCGTGCAACACCTGCGAGGAGTGGCTCGTCAGCAGGGCACCGTACACGCCGATTGCCAGGACGATGGCGCTGAAGCGCATGGTGGTGCTCATGCCCGATGCCATCCCCGTGCGTTCGCGGGGCACGCACGCCATGATGTTTTTCTGGGTGTCGCCATTGAGTAATCCGGCCCCGGCGCCGGTGACTGCAATCGCCAGGGCGAAGGGCAGGTAGCTGGCGCTGCTGACCGCCAACGCACTCAACAGGTTGCCGCTGGCGACCAGGGCCAGCCCGGTCGCCATCAACGTGCCTGGCGTAAATTTAGTGGCCAGGCGTGCACCGACCTTCGGGAAAATCAGCATGGTCGCAGCAAACGGCAACATGCCCAGGCCCGAACTTATGGCAGATAAGCCGAGGCCGTTTTGCAGATAGAACGGTAGCAGCGTCATCATTACCTGGGCGCAACCAGCGTAGGCGAACATGCCGAGCAGGGCGCCGATAAACCGCGGATGGCGGAGCAGCTGCAGGTCGACCATCGGCCTTTGCTGCATGCGCTCGATGAGCACAAACGCCCCCATCAATAAAGCGCCGCCGATGAGCCGGGCGTAGGTCAGCGGATTGCTCCAGCCAATGCGGTTGGCCTCGATCAGCCCCCAGATCAGGCACAGCAGGCTGGCACTGAAGGCCAGGCTCCCCCAAGGGTCCAGACGAGCGGACTGCGGGTCGCGCGATTCGGGAACAGCGCGCCACACCATCACCATCAGGAACGCTCCCACCGGCAGATTGAGGTAGAAAATCCAGCGCCAGCCAATGGTTTCCGTGATCAGCCCGCCGAGGGTCGGTGCGGCTGTCATCGCCACGCCCATGCAGGCACCCCAGAACGCCCAGGCCTTGGCCCGTTCGACCTCATCGTGAAATGTATGGCCGATGGACGCCAGGGCCGAGGTCAGCAGCAGCGCTGCGCCAACGCCCTTGATCGCCCGCGCGATGTCCAGGACCAAAGCGCTGGGTGCGGCCCCGCAACCGATAGAGGCCAGGATAAAAATGCCCAGGCCCCACAGGAGGGTTTTCTGTCGGCCGAATCGGTCGGCAATACTGCCCGCCGGCAGCAACAAGGCGGCGAACGCCAGCATGTAGGCGCTGACTACCCATTCGATGTCGGCAAAATTGGCACCCAGGTCGCGGGCAATGGTGGGCAAGGTGACGGCGACGATGTTGGTGTCGAGGACGATCAGTGAGCAAACGCCTGAGGCTGTAAGTAACGTCAGGCGTGGGCTGACCCGGGGTTTGACGAGCATGGCGGTTGTTCTCTAGGGTGGGAGTCGTTCAAGCTTATGGCTGCCAGCTACTGTCCGCGTTAGGCGAGCACCATGACTTCGTTACCTTTGAGCTAATACGCCTATGGATATCCGTCATTTTCGTTATTTCCTGGCCGTCGCCCGTCAGCGCAACTTCACCCGCGCCGCCGAGCAACTGGGTATCGCACCGCCGACTCTGAGCCGGCAGATCCAGGACATGGAAAGCGAACTCGGCACCCGGCTGTTTAACCGCCATCAACGTGACGTCAGCCTGACCGAGGCCGGCGTCGCGCTGATGCCCGAGGCGGACGCTGCCGTGCGCCAGTTTGAGGCGGCGCAGAATAATGCCCGGCGTGCCGGCCGCGGGGACATCGGCCACATTGAATTGGGATATGTGGCCTCGGCAGTCTATTCCGGGCTCCTGCAAAAACAGGTGCAGGCCTTCACTCGCGAGTATCCGGACGTCAGCGTGAGTGTGTGCGAAAGCCCGATGGCCGCCCTACCGGCGATGGTCCTGGATGGACGATATGACGTCGGTTACGTGCGCTCGCCCATGACGTTGCCGGACGGCCTGGAAGCTGTACGCCTGGATGCCGAAGGTTTTGTCCTGGCGGTGTCGGGCGAGTCATGGCTAAGCCGGTTGCCGATGATCAGCCCGAGGCAACTGCAGGATGAGACCTTTATTCTGCCCGAGCAGATCAGCGGTACGTTGCAGGTGGCTGCCGAGGGCGGCTTTGCGCCAAAACTGGGGGCCCAACCGGGTGGATTGGTGGCGGTGCTGGCGCTGGTGTCCCTGGGGCAGGGCGTGGCCGTAGTGCCGGAATCGGTGGTCGGCCATGTGGGTTTGCCCGGTGTCTGGTATCGGCAGATTGACGGCTGTGAGGCGAGTTCGTGGTTGTCCTTGATCTATCGGCGGTTTGAAAAGTCTGCGGCGGTGGGCCGGTACATCGAGCAGATTCGTTGCAGGAGCGAGCTTGCTCGCGATGGTCGTCAACGATAGCGCGGCAAGCCTGTCACCCTGCAGCGCCCTCAGGTTTTTCGCGAGCAAGCTCGCTCCTACAGATTTTGTAATGATTTCCATGTGTAGGAAAAATAGGATTCCGCTGTACGCTTGGAATCCTTATTTTCCCGCAGGAATTGCATGAACACCCTCTCGGAGCCTCCCAGTTACCCGATCGCCCGGCGCCGCCGCGCAGTCTTGATGCACGCGAAGCACCCAGTCTTCCGCCCCCAGATATCCATTTCCCAAGTATTTTCACGGCCTGTGCGGCGCGCTTTGCCGTGCCTGGCATTCTGAATCAACTGAAGAGGTAGAGAGATTTTCATGGAATGGATTGCTGATCCCACCGCGTGGCTGGGCCTGTTGACCCTGATTGTGCTGGAACTGGTACTGGGTATCGATAACCTGGTGTTTATCGCGATTCTGGCGGACAAACTGCCCCCCGAGCAGCGCGACCGCGCCCGGCTCATCGGTTTGTCCCTGGCGTTGTTGATGCGCCTGGGCCTGCTGGCCAGTATTTCCTGGCTGGTGACCCTGACGCAGCCGCTGTTCGAGGTGTTCGACAAGAGCTTCTCCGGCCGCGACCTGATCATGTTGTTCGGTGGTGTATTCCTGCTGTTCAAGGCCACCATGGAACTGCACGAGCGGCTCGAGGGCCATGTCGGCGAGCGCACGTCCAATACGGCGTACGCGATGTTCTGGCCAATCGTGGCGCAGATCGTCGTGCTCGACGCGGTGTTCTCCCTGGACGCGGTGATCACCGCCGTGGGTATGGTTGATGAACTGGCGGTGATGATGATCGCCGTGATCATTTCCATTGGCCTGATGATCGTCGCCAGCAAGCCGCTGACCCGCTTCGTCAACGCGCACCCGACAGTGATCATGCTGTGCCTGGGCTTCCTGATGATGATCGGCTTCGCGCTGACCGCCGAAGGCTTGGGCTTCCATATTCCGAAAGGCTACCTGTACGCGGCCATCGGCTTCTCGATCCTGATCGAGGTCTTTAACCAGATCGCACGCGCTCGTCGCAAACGCTCGGTGCAGGGCGTGCGGCCGATTCGCGAACGCACCGCGCATGCCGTGATGCGTTTGCTGGGCGGGCGCACGCTGGCAGCGGAGGAGGTCGACGACGAGATCGCCGACCTGCTGGACAATGGCGAGGCACCGAGTGAAGCGCTATTCGACCGGCGCGAGCGGGTGATGATCAGCGGTGTATTGCAGTTGGCCGAGCGGCCGATCCGCACCTTGATGACGGTCCGTGCCGACATCGATCACATCGACCTGGCGGATGACGCCGAAGCCATTCGCGCGCGGCTGATGCACTCGTCCTATTCGCGCCTGCCGCTGATTCGCGACGGCGCGGTGGACGAGCCCCTGGGCTTTGTGCACAAGAAGGAATTGCTCAAGGAATACCTGGCCGGCAACGAGCCGGACCTTGAACACCTGGCGCGCAAGACTATCAACCTGCTGGACAGCTATTCGATCCTCAATGCCCTGGAGCAGATGCGCAAGGCCTCGACTCACATTGCCTTCGTGGTCAATGAGTTCGGTGACTTCGTCGGTTTGCTGACCATGACCGACATCCTGGAATCGATTGCCGGTGAGTTGCCTGACGCCAGTGAAATCGAAGGCCCGGACGTGATTGAGGACAATGGCGGGTTCATCGTCAGCGGCGCCTTGAACCTGATGCGGGTGCGCCAGCGCACTGGTTTCGCGGCAGAACCCACCGAGGACTATCAGACCCTGGCCGGCCTGGTGGTGAGTGTGCTGGATCGCCTGCCGGTCATCGGTGACAGTCATGAGTGGGACGGCTGGCGGATGACCGTGATGGCCGTTGAGGAGCGCCGGGTGACGCGCGTGTTGCTGGTGCCTCGCAGCGTTTAATCTTGCCGGGCCCTTGAAGGCCTCATTGCAAGCAGGCTCGCTCCCGCAGATTTTGTGATCGATCACAATTTCCTGTAGGAGCGAGCCTGCTTGCGATTTAATCTCTCAGCTGGCGCACGTTCAGAATCGGCGCACCCAGCACCCAGCATCCAGACCAGGAGAAATACCCATGAGCATCACTCGATACGGCACCGGCAGCACTGCAGGCGGCGGCCAGCCGCGGCCCTTCGCCCGCGCCGTGGAGGCCGATGGCTGGCTGTACGTGTCTGGCCAGGTCCCGGCGCTGGATGGCGAGATCATCGTCGGCGGTATCGTCGAGCAGACTCACCAGACCATGAGGAATCTGGTCGCGATCCTCGAAGAGGCCGGTTATGGCCTGAAGGACGTGGTTCGTACCGGTGTGTGGCTGGAAGACCCGCGGGATTTCTGGAGCTTCAACAAGGTGTTTTCCGAGTACTTCAGCCCTGAGCATGCCCCGGCCCGGGCGTGTGTGCAGGCGAACATGATGGTCGACTGCAAGGTTGAGATTGATTGCGTGGCCTACAGGAAAAAAGCCTGAATCGTCACCGAATGCAGGACAGCGGCTGTGTGACGTCGCGAAATCCGAGGAGTTCGACCATGACTACTGCCCCAATCAACGTCGCCGTGGAAAAAGGTGCGGCCTCCACCGGCGCCAGCCTGGTGCGCGACGTCAGCCTGCCGGCCCTGGTTTTGCACCGGGAAGCGCTGGAACACAACATTCGCTGGATGCAGGATTTTGTGCGCAACAGCGGCGCCGAGCTCGCCCCCCATGGCAAAACCAGCATGACGCCGGCTTTGTTTCGCCGCCAACTGGATGCCGGCGCCTGGGGCATTACCCTGGCCAGCGCAACCCAGGCCCGTGCCGGCTACGCCCATGGCGTGCGGCGGATACTCATGGCCAATCAACTGGTCGGCACGCCGAACATGGCGTTGATCGCGGATCTGCTGGCAGACCCGGGCTTTGATTTTCACTGCATGGTCGATCATCCGGATAACGTCGCCGACCTCGGTGGCTACTTCGCCTCGCGCGGTGTGCGCCTGAACGTGATGATCGAATATGGTGTGGTCGGCGGCCGGTGTGGCTGCCGCACGGAACAGGAAGTGCTTGATCTGGCCAAAGCCATCTGTGCGCAACCGGCACTGGCACTGACCGGTATCGAAGGCTACGAAGGTGTGATCCACGGTGATCATGCCGAGAGCGGAATTCGCGCGTTCGCCACCTCCCTGGTGCGCCTGGCGGTCCAGTTGCAGGACAGCGGCGCATTCGCCATCGCCAAGCCGATCATCACGGCCTCGGGGTCGGCCTGGTACGACCTGATTGCCGAATCGTTCGAGGCGCAGAATGCCGCCGGACGCTTTCTCAGTGTGCTGCGTCCTGGCAGCTATGTGGCCCACGACCACGGCATCTACAAAGAGGCGCAGTGCTGCGTGCTCGAGCGTCGCAGCGACTTGCACGAAGGCCTGCGCCCGGCACTGGAAGTCTGGGCCCACGTGCAGTCGCTGCCGGAGCCGGGGTTTGCGGTGATTGCCCTGGGCAAGCGCGACGTCGCCTATGACGCCGGACTGCCGGTCCCGTTGCGGCGTTACCGGCCGGGGGTGGTGCCTGCAGTGGGCGACGACGTGGGTGCCTGCAAAGTGACTGCGGTCATGGACCAGCATGCGTTCATGACCGTGGCGCCCGGGGTTGAACTGCGGGTGGGGGACATCATTTCCTTCGGCACTTCCCATCCATGCCTGACGTTCGACAAGTGGCGGGTAGGGTGTCTGGTGGATGAGCAGTTGAATGTCATCGAGACCATGGAAACCTGTTTTTAACAGTCAAGACCGAGGTGCGGCAATCGCGAGCACGCTTTGCTCCCACAGTGGCCGCAGGATCAATCGCGGTAGAATACCTGCACCAGGTGATAACCGAACTTGCTCTTGATCGGCCCGTGCACCACCCGCAATGGCTTCTTGAAAATCACTGCGTCTATCACCCCGACCATCTGTCCGGGCCGCACTTCACCCAGGTCACCACCGCGTTTGCCGGACGGGCAGGTGGAGTATTTTTTGGCCAGCACATCGAAGGCTTCGCCCTTGGCGATACGCTGTTTGAGCTGCTCGGCTTCTTCCGAGGTTTTCACCAGGATATGGCGGGCTTGAGCTTTCATTGGAAGTACCTTGCAACGGTGGTGGCTGGGCGGGTGCCAGCGCGGGGCGGGCGATTATGCCTCAACTTACCCCGGTTGACCGAGCATCGCGCGAATCTTGTTGGCTAGCAGGTCGATCGAAAACGGCTTGGCCACCATGTCCATCCCTTGCTCGAGAAAACCCTGGCGTTCGGCAGCTTTTTCCGCGTAACCGGTCATGAACAGCACCTTCAGGCCGGGCCGGCGCTGACGGGCGATTTCCGCCAGTTGCCGTCCGTTCATGCCCGGCAGGCCGACATCGGTCACCAGCAGGTCGACCCGCGCGTCCGACTCCAGCAAGGGCAGGGCCTCGATCGCATCCCGAGCCTCATGGGCCTGGTAACCGAGCTCCTTGAGCAGGTTCAGCACCAGCATGCGCACCGCCGGATCATCCTCGACCAGTACCACGGTCTCACCGGCATTGGCCGCCGGCGCTTCGCCTGTGAAGGGCAGCAGGGTGTCTGGCTGCTCCATGTCTTGCAGGCGAGGCAGGTACAGGCGCACGCAGGTGCCCTGGCCCGGCACGCTGTCGATATGGACATGCCCGCCGGACTGCTGGGCAAACCCGTAGATCATCGACAGGCCCAGGCCTGTGCCCTGGCCAATCGGCTTGGTGGTGAAGAACGGGTCGAAGGCCTTGGCCAGTACCGAAGGTGTCATCCCGGTGCCGTTATCGCTGACGGCAATCATCAGGTAATCCCCGGCCTTGAGCGGTTCCAGGGTGTTAATGTCGCTGTCTTCCAGGTAGACATTGGCCGTCTCGATCAGCAGCTCACCGCCGTCCGGCATGGCATCGCGGGCGTTGATCACCAGGTTTAAGAGGGCATTTTCCAGCTGGCTGACGTCGGTGCTGACCGGCCATGCGTCTTCAGTCAGCTGCAGGCGCAGCTCGATGTGATCGCCTTTGGTGCGGCGCAGCAGATCTTCCAGGGAGTGGACCAGGTCGTTGGCGTTCAACGGCTTGCGATCCAGCGACTGGCGTCGGGAGAAGGCCAGCAGGCGGTGGGTCAGGGCGGCGGCGCGGTTGGCCGACGACACGGCCGCTTCGGTGAACCGGCCGATCTCGGCGGCACGCCCGTCAGCGATGTAGCGTTGCATGAGGTCGAGGCTGCCGATGATCCCGGTCAACATGTTGTTGAAGTCATGGGCAATGCCGCCGGTGAGCTGACCCACCGCTTCCATCTTCTGTGCATGGCGCAAGGCGTCTTCGGCGCGTTCGCGTTCAAACATTTCGTTTTGCAGGCGCTGGTTGGTTTCGGCCAGTTGTCGGGTACGGGCGGCCACGCGCTCTTCCAGGGTTTCATTGAGGTTGCGCAGCGCCTCCTCGGTGTTTTTGCGCTCGGTTTCGTCAATCACGAAAATGTAGAAACCGTTCACCGCACCGTCCGCACCATGGCGCGGCAGGTAGTTCATCAGGGCATGCCGGTAGCTGCCGTCACGGTGGCGAGTGTCGATGCCGAAGCAGCAGGTCTTGCCGTTCAGGGCGTCGGCAATGTGCGTGGCGCGCAATGCGTAGGCTTCCTCGCCGAGTACTTCGCGGATCGTGCGCCCGTAAAGTTCCTGGGGCGTGCGGCCGTACCAGTCGAGGTAGGCGGCATTGTTCAGGCGAAAGCGCTCCTCGCGATCCACGTAGCTGATCAGGATCGGCATGGCGTTGATGATCAGCTGCAACTCGGTCTGGCTCTGGCGCAAGGCCTGCTCGGTGTGTTTGCGTTCGGTCAGGTCCAGGGCGGCGCCGAGGAAGCGGATCGGCCGCCCGTGGTGATCCTTGTAACACCGCCCGCGGGCGAACACCCAGCGCACCTGGGCGTCAGCCTGCAGCAGGCGGTATTCCTCGGCGTATTCAGTACCGTGGGTGATAGCGTGCTTGATGCCCCGCGCGACGGTGGCCCGGTCTTCAGGGTGTACGCCTTGCAGATAGGCGGTGATGGGTAACTGGCTGGACAGCAGCGGGTCGATCCCGTGCAGCTGGGCGAAGTGGGTGTCGGCTATGAAGTGGTCTTCGTTGATGTCCCAGTCCCAGGTGCCAACCGCATCTGTCGCGGCGAGTGCCAGCTGCAGGCGCTCTTCGGTTTCGCGCTGGGCCTTGAGGCTGGCTGCCGAGCGCTGCTCGAGCTCCACGGCAATGCGCCGGCGCTCGTTGGTTTCAATGGCTGTGACCAGGATGCCGGCGACCTGCGCGGCTTCGTCGCGGATCGGGCTGTAGGTCAGGTCCAGCCAGAATTCCGCATCAACGCCGTCACGCTGCAAGATAAAGCGCTGTTCGCTGTAGGTGCGCACCTGGCCTTGCAGCACTGCACTATAGATCGGATTGGTGAAGTCCTTGAGTTCGGGCCAGACCTGATGTGCCGGTTGGCCAAACGCATGGGGATGTTTGCTGCCCGCCAGCAGGGCAAACCCGTCGTTGTAGATCTGCGTGAGGTCTGGCCCCCACATCAACAGCATGGGCATGGGCGAATGAAGCACGATGTCCACGGCGGTTCGCAGGCTTTGCGGCCAGGTGCTGGCAGCGCCCAGCGCACTGCGGCTCCAGTCGGTGCGGGCGATCAAGGCCTGGGCATCGCTGCCGGTCGGTGATGCGTTCATCAAATTGTCCTGCAGTAATGTCGGTCTGGCGGCGTCTATTATGCTTGCAAGGTGGTAGACGCTGGGTGGCCTGTTGGGGTCATACTGTCCAATTGAATGCTTCGCGGGTGTTTTTTGCCATGGAAATCGTTGCACTGTTAACGCTGCTGGCCCGCCGTAACGGCTCCGATCTGTACCTCTCCACAGGCGCGCCGCCCAGCGCCCGGTTCGATGGGATATTGCAGGCACTGGCCGAGCAACCGTTCAAGGCGGGAGAGATCGCCGCCATTGCCGCGTCCATCATGGACGCCGAACAGCGCCTGGAGTTCGATCGGGAGCTGGAGATGAACCTGGCGATCTCGTTGCCGGGGGTGGGGCGCTTTCGCGTCAATATTTTCAAACAGCGTAACGACGTGTCCATCGTCGCGCGCAATATCAAGCTCGACATTCCTCGCTTCGAAGACCTCAACCTGCCAGCGGTGCTACTCGATACCATCATGCTCAAGCAAGGCCTGATGCTGTTCGTAGGCGCCACCGGGTCGGGCAAGTCGACTTCCCTGGCCGCGTTGATCGACTACCGCAATCGCCACAGCAGCGGGCACATCATCACGATCGAGGACCCGGTCGAATATATCCATCGGCACAAGCGTTCTATCATCAACCAGCGCGAAGTGGGGGTCGATACCCGCAGCTTTCACGCCGCGCTGAAGAATACCTTGCGCCAGGCCCCGGACGTGGTACTGATCGGCGAGATCCGCGACCGCGAAACCATGGAGCATGCCCTGGCATTTGCCGACACCGGGCACCTGGTGATTTCCACGCTGCATGCCCACAACGCCAATCAGGCACTGGACCGCATCGTCAATTTCTTCCCGGACGAACGCCGCCCCCAGTTGCTGCATGACCTGGGCAACAACCTCAAGGCGTTTGTTTCCCAGCGCCTGGTGCGCAGCCGTAGTGGCCAGCGTCGGGCCGCGGTAGAAGTGATGCTGGGCACGCCGACCATCGCCGACCTGATCCGGCGCAATGAGCTGGATGAGCTCAAAGGCATCATGGAAAAATCGGCCGAGCAGGGGATGCAGACGTTTGATGGCGCGCTGTTCGGGCTGGTGGTCGAAGGGGCGATCGATGAGGAGGAGGCGTTGAAGCATGCGGATTCAGTGAACAATCTGCGCTTGCGACTGAAGTTGCATGGGGAGGTGACGCCGGGGGCGGCGCCGGCCTCTGGCGAATGGGGGCTGATGGATTGACCTGGGCTAGACGGGCTCATGGACCGATATGGTGTATGTCGGGCTTATGGGTGACATTTTTCATGTAGGAGCGAGCTTGCTCGCGAAAAACCTGAGAACGCTGCGGGGTGTCAGTTTTCCCGTGTCATCGTTGACCACCATCGCGAGCGAGCTCGCTCCTACAACGGCTATCAGTTGTGCAATTCGGGGCGGTTGCGGTATTGCTCCAGCGCCTCGGGATTGGCCAGTGCATCGGTGTTTTTGACCTGCTGCCCATGCACCACATTCCTCACCGCCAACTCCACCACTTTGCCGCTGATGGTGCGAGGAATGTCGGTGACCGCGACAATCTTCTCCGGAACATGCCGTGGCGTGGTATTGGCGCGGATGATCTGGCGGATCTGTTGTTGCAGGCCTTCATCCAGCGACACTCCCTCGCGCAGTTTCACGAACAGCACCACCCGCACATCATCCTGCCACTGTTGACCGATGGCCACGCTGTCCACGACCTGCGGGACTTTTTCGACCTGGCGATAGATCTCTGACGTTCCGATGCGTACACCGCCCGGGTTGAGCACCGCGTCCGACCGGCCGTGGATCATCATTGCGCCATGCACCAGTTGCTCGGCGTAGTCGCCTTGGGCCCACACGCCGGGAAACTGGCTGAAATAGGAGGCCCGCAGTTTCTCGCCATCGGCGTCATGCCACAATCCGATCGGCATCGCCGGAAAATGCCGGGTACACACCAGCTCGCCTTTCTCGCCGATGACCGGATGGCCTTCGTCGTTCCACACTTCAATGGCCATACCCAGGCTCTTGCCCTGCATTTCGCCACGGCGCACCGGCAATAGCGGGTTGCCGATGACGAAGCACGAGACGATGTCGGTGCCCCCAGACATTGAGGCCAGGCACAGGTCGCTCTTGATGTCGCGGTAGACGTAGTCGTAGCTTTGCGGCGACAAGGCCGAGCCCGTGGACAGGAGGGTTTTCAGGCTGCCCAGGTCGTGGCTGTGCCGGGGCTTCAGGCCGCTGCTTTCCAGGGTCGCGAGAAACTTCGGGCTGGTGCCAAAGACGCTGATGCGTTCATCGTCGATCAGGTCGACCAGGCGTTCCGGACCAGGATGGAACGGCGAACCGTCGTACAGCACCACCGCGCTGCCGACCGCCAGGGCCGAGACCAGCCAATTCCACATCATCCAGCCGCAGGTGGTGTAGTAGAACAACCGGTCGCCGACTCCCAGGTCGGCGTGCAGGCCATGTTCTTTCACATGCTGCAGCAGCACGCCACCGGTGCTGTGGATGATGCACTTGGGTACGCCGGTGGTGCCGCTGGAGTAGAGGATGTAGAGCGGGTGCGCGAAAGGCACGGCAATAAAATCAGGCTCGCCACCGACTTCGTAGAAGTCTTCCCACAGGCTGACATTGGCCGGAGTATGGAAGTCGTCGATACGCGCCTGTGGCCGAGCGTAAGGAACAACGATCAGCTGTTGCAAGGACGGCAGCCGTACGAGGATTTCATTGACCTTGACGGTTTGCTCGATGTCCTTGCCGGCGTAGCGGTATCCGGCGCAGGTGATCAGCACTTTTGGTTCGATCTGGCCAAAGCGGTCGATCACGCCCTGGGTGCCAAAGTCAGGTGAGGAGCAGGACCAGATGGCCCCCAGGCTGGTGGTGGCGAGCATCGCCACCAGGGTTTGCCAGGTATTGGGCATGCATGCGGCCACCCGGTCACCCAGGCCGACGCCGGCAGCCTTGAGGCTGTTCTGCAATCCGGCGACGTGTTCACTGAGTTGCGCCCAGGTCAGCTGTTCGCGCTGACCGTTTTCTGCGATGGCGACCACGGCCACCGCATCGTCGCGGCGCCGCAACAGGTGCTCGGCGAAGTTCAGCGTGGCGCCGGGGAACCACTGGGCGCTGGGCATCTGTGCGCCTTCGAGCAGAACGCAGTCCGGTTGCTGGTGAAAGCGGATGTCGAAAAAGTCGACAATGGCTTGCCAGAAGTCCGCGCGCTGATCGATGGACCATTGGTGCAGGGCAGGGTAGTCATCGACATGCAGGTGATGGCGTTGATTGATAAAGCGCCGAAACGCTTCCATGCGTGTCTTGCCAATGCGGTCGGCATCGGGTTGCCAAAGGATGGTGGACATGGCTTGGCCTCTTTTTTTATTTTGAAATCCAATCGCGGGCAAGCCTTGCTCCCACAGGTCTTGCATATAGCCTGAGGGAGCAGACTTTGGCCCTACCTGGCTACTGAGCCAACCACCCACCATCGATATTCCAAGCGGCCCCCCGCACCTGGCTGCCCGCGTCACTGCACAGGAACAGCACCAGTTCACCCAGTTGCGGCGGCGTGACGAACTCCAGGGACGGCTGTTTCTCCGCCAGCAAATCATGCTGCGCCTGCTGCGGGTCAACGCCTTTGGCAATGCGATCATCGATCTGTTTCTGCACCAGCGGCGTCAGCACCCAGCCTGGGCAGATCGCGTTGCAGGTCACCCCGGTGGTCGCGGTTTCGAGGCCGACCACCTTGGTCAAGCCAATGACCCCATGCTTGGCAGCCACATACGCAGCCTTGCCAGTGGAACCCACCTGGCCATGCACCGAGGCGATGTTGATGATCCGCCCCCAGTTCTTCGCGCGCATGCCGGGCAGGCTCAGGCGCGTACTGTGGAACACCGACGAAAGATTGATCGCGATGATCGAATCCCAGCGCTCCACGGGAAAATCCTCCACGGCCGCGACGTGCTGGATGCCGGCATTGTTCACCAGAATGTCGATGCCGCCGAACTCGCGCCCGGCGTAGGCGATCATCTCGGCGATCTGCGATGGATCGCTCACATCAGCCGGATGATGGCCTACCTTGCCGCCAAATTGCTCTACCTGGGTGATCACTGCCGTGGCATCGCCAAAGCCGTTGAGCACCACGTTGGCGCCGGCCTTGGCCAGGCTCAGGGCAATGCCCAGGCCAATGCCGCTGGTGGAACCGGTAACCAGTGCGGTCTTGCCCGAAAGAGTGGTCATGAATACCTCACACAATGCCAGTGGCGTAGAAAGTGCCGATGACCACGAAAACCGCCAGGGTCTTGATCAGCGTAATACAGAAAATGTCTTTGTAAGCTTCCCGGTGCGTCAGGCCGGTAACGGCCAGCAAGGTGATCACCGCGCCGTTGTGCGGCAAGGTGTCCATGCCGCCACTGGCCATGGCGGCCACCCGGTGCAGCACTTCCAGGGGAATGTTGGCGGCATTGGCTGCGCTGATGAATTGTTCTGACATGGCCGCCAGGGCAATGCTCATGCCCCCGGACGCCGAGCCGGTAATCCCCGCGAGCAAGGTCACGGTAACCGCCTCATTGACCAGTGGGTTGGGGATGTTCTTGAGCCAGTCGGCCAATACCAGAAAGCCCGGCAGCGAGGCGATCACTGCGCCAAAACCGTACTCCGATGCAGTGTTCATGGCTGCCAGCAGCGCGCCGCTTACAGCACTTTTACTGCCTTCGGCGAGCTTGCTGCGAATCGCCTTGAAGCCAAATGCCAGAACCATGAGGATGCCGATCAGCAGGGCAGCCTGTACCGCCCAGATCGCCGTGAGCTTGGCGATTTCGGTGGTGACCGGTGCGCTCATGCCCGGCAGGGCGAGGCTATGAGTCTTGCCGTACCACTGGGGAATCCATTGAGTGAACAGCAGGTTCATGACGCCCGCGGCCAAAAGTGGCGACAGGGCGATCCAGGGGTTTGGCAGCTTGATGTCTTCGGCTGTCTCCGGCTCGTTGCGCAGCTCGGTGCCATAGCCTTCGCCCGCGCGCTGGGCCTTGTTGCGCTGGCGCTGCAGGAACAGCATGCCGGCGCACACCACGAATATGGAACCGATCAATCCCAGCCAGGGCGCTGCCCATGCGGTGGTGTTGAAGAAGGTGCTGGGGATGATGTTCTGGATTTGCGGAGTGCCGGGCAGGGCGTCCATGGTGAACGAAAAGGCACCTAGGGCGATGGTTGCCGGGATCAGGCGCTTGGGGATATTGCTCTGGCGGAACATTTCGGCGGCGAACGGGTAGACCGCGAACACCACGACAAACAGCGACACGCCGCCATACGTCAGCAGCCCGCACACCATCACAATCACCAGCATCGCCTGGCGGGTGCCGAGCATGCGGATCGCTGCGGCGACGATAGAGCGCGAAAAGCCGGACAGCTCGATCAGCTTGCCGAACACCGCACCGAGCAGGAATACCGGAAAGTACAGTTTGATGAAACCGACCATTTTTTCCATGAACACGCCGGTGAAGGCAGGTGCAACGGCGGAAGGGTCGGTGAGCAGGACGGCGCCGAGGGCGGCGATAGGGGCGAAGAGGATGACGCTGTAGCCGCGGTAGGCGGCCAGCATTAGCAGCGCCAGGGCTGCCAAGGCGATGATCACACTCATGGTGTGTCTCCTGAATTGTTATTTTTTTGGGTGAGGCTTGGTAGGAGACGCTTTAGCGAGTTTCGTGCCAGTGGTACAACTCATTGAAATATAAGGAAAATGTTGTTTCATTGAGATTGGCGTGAAGGTTTTTGTCTCGGATTGGAGAATTGCTTCGGCTGGGGGGAGCCATCCAGGGGAAGCCTTGCTCCTGCAGAACCCTGAAGACTGCAACAGTTGTGCTAGGCCTCGCACCTGTTGGAGCAAGGCGTGCCCGCGATGAGGGTCTATCTACCAATAGAGACCCATGTCTCATATTGGAGACTCGGCAATCCCCAAAGCGACCATCTTCTTGTACAACGTCGACCGCCCCAACCCCAGCAGCACTGCCGCATCAATGACCTTGCCGCTACATTGCGCCAGGGCTGATTCAATCAGTTGTCGATCAAAACGCTCCCGCGCCTGGCTGAACGTCTCATGCGCAGCTGTCACGATCACCGGTGGCGCCGCACGCTCCACTGGAGTCAACGTGCCGATTGCCGCCCGTATTTCCTGGGCGTCGAGGATCAGATCATCACTGAGCAATGCCGCCCGCTCCAGCACATTGCGCAATTCACGAATGTTGCCCGGCCAGGCGTGTTGCGCCAACAGCGCCAGGGCCTCTTGGTTGAGTTCATGCTGGCTGCGCAGCTCTTCAAGGATCGCCTCGCTCAAGGCTGGCAGGTCGCCTGGGCGATCACGCAACGGCGGCACATGGATCGGCAAGACATTGAGGCGGTAATACAGGTCGGCACGAAACTCGCCGCGCTTGATCGCCGCTTCCAGGTCCGTGGAAGTCGCCGCGATGACGCGCACATCGCTCTGGATCATTTCGTTGGAGCCCACTGGCTCGAACTCCTTCTCCTGAAGCACGCGCAGCAACTTGCTCTGCAAGGGCAGGGGCATGTCGCCTATCTCGTCGAGGAACAGCGTGCCTCCTTGCGCCAATTGCAGCTTGCCGATGCGACCCTTGCGGTCTGCGCCGGTAAACGCACCGGGAGCGGTGCCGAAGAATTCGGCTTCCAACAGTGCTTCGGGGATGGCCGCGCTGTTGATGCTAACAAAGGCTTTGTGGGCCCGGGGTGACGCGCCGTGGATCGCCTGGGCGAGCAGTTCCTTGCCGGTGCCGGTTTCGCCGAGCAGCAACACCGGAGAATCGGCGCTGGCACCGCGTCGGGCACGGCGCTTGACTTCGAGGGTCGCGGTGCTGGTGCCAATAAAGTGGGCAAAGTTGTACTTGCTCTGGCGTGCCCGCAGCAACGAGCGGGTCGAGGCCAGTTCCTCTTGCATGCTCATGTAGCGCTTGAGCATGGGCGAGAGGCTGCGTAACTCGTCGAACAGCGCAAAGCCGATGGCGCCGATCACCACACCGGTATCGTCATGGATAGGCAGGCGCATGACCACCAGCGGCTCCTTGGGGGTGTCCTGCATGTCGAGCAGGATCGGCCGGCCGGTGCGCACCACCTCGCGCAGCAGACTGCCGGGGATCACGCTTTCGCATGGCTTGCCGATAGCCACTTCAGCCGATTCCAGGCCAAAGCGGCGGGCGTAGCGCTCGTTCATCCAGACGATGTTGGCATCGCGGTCGACGATGACCGTGCCTTCGCTCGATTGCTCGATGATCTCGAACAGCGAGCGGATCGCCAGCAGGCGCACGCGCTGGTAGTCCTTGAGGCTTTCGGTGGTGTTCATGATGGGGGCCCGCCAAGCAGCGCCGCGGCCAGCAACTCCTTGGTATACGGATGCTGCGGTGAATCGAACACCTCATGGCTGGCCCCGCGTTCCACCACCTTGCCGTCCTTGATCACGATCATATCGTGGGCCAGCGCGCGAACCACGGCCAGGTCGTGGCTGATGAACAGGTACGTCAGGCCATGTTTTTCCTGGAGCTGACGCAGCAGGGCGACCACTTGTTTTTGCACGGTACGATCCAGTGCCGAGGTAGGCTCGTCAAGCAGGATCAGCGCCGGTTTCAGCACCAGCGCCCGGGCAATGGCGATGCGTTGGCGCTGGCCGCCTGAGAACTCGTGGGGATAACGATGGCGACTTTGCGGGTCCAGGCCGACTTCTTCCAGCGCCCGGATCACCTCGGCCTGGCATTCATCAGCGCTCAGTTGGCTGTGCACTTCGAGACCTTCGCTGATGATCTGCGCCACCGACATGCGAGGGCTCAGGCTGCCGAAGGGGTCCTGGAACACCACCTGCATTTTCTTGCGCCACGGCCTTAGCTGTTTTTGCGTTAGACCGTCCAGCGCCGCGCCCTGAAAGCGGATACTGCCTTCGGAGTCGAGCAGGCGCAGGATCGCCTGGCCCAATGTCGACTTGCCCGAACCGGACTCGCCGACTATGCCAAGGGTCTTGCCGCGCTGGATGTTCAAGCTGATGCCATCGACGGCGTGCAGGTAGGTCTTGCGCTGGAACAGCCGGCTACCGAGCAGGAACTTGACGCTCAAGTCATCGACTTCCAGCACATTCTCGCGCTCGTCCCGGGGCAATGCTTCGCCTGCCGGCTCGGCATTCAACAAGACGCAGCTGTAGGGGTGTTTCGGTTCGTTGAACAGGGTTTCGCAGGGTGCCTGTTCGACGATCTCCCCGGCCTTCATCACGCACACGCGCTGGGCGATGCTGCGCACCAGGTTCAAATCGTGGCTGATCAGCAACAGGGACATGCCCAGGCGCTGCTGCAGGGATTTGAGCAGTAGCAGAATCTTGCGCTGCACCGTGACGTCGAGCGCGGTGGTGGGCTCGTCAGCGATCAGCAGCTGCGGTTCGCAGGCCAGGGCCATGGCGATCATGACCCGTTGCCGTTGCCCCCCGGACAGTTGATGCGGGTAGGCCTTGAGCCGCTCCGCAGGTTTTTGAATGCCCACCAGGTGCAGCAACTCGAGGATACGTGCCTGGGCCGGTTTGCCGGTCAGGCCCTTGTGCAGCAGGAGCGCTTCGCCGATCTGCTTCTCGATGCTGTGCAGGGGGTTGAGCGACGTCATCGGCTCCTGGAAGATCATCGCTATCCGGTTGCCGCGCAATTCGCGCAGCACCTTGGGGTCGGCGCCGAGCAGCTCTTTGCCATGATAGCGGATGCTGCCGGTGGTCTCGGTGCCGGTCTCGGGCAGCAGTTGCAGGATCGAATGCGCGGTCACCGATTTGCCGGAGCCGGACTCGCCTACCAGTGCCAGGCATTCGCCGGGGCGAATGTCCAGGCACAGATTGCGCACCACGGTCTGGCCGCTGAAGGCCACGCAGAGGTCACGGATTTCGATCAGGTTACTCATATCAACGGTCCGTCATTCAAGATCGCGGATCAAAAGCATCGCGCAATGCCTCACCGATAAAAACCAGCAAGGAAAGAATCAGTGCCAGGGTGAAAAACGCCGTCAGCCCAAGCCAGGGTGCCTGCAGGTTCTGTTTGCCCTGGCCAATCAGTTCGCCCAGGGATGCACTCCCGGCGGGCATGCCAAAACCGAGGAAGTCCAGGGCCGTCAGCGTGGAAATCGCGCCGGTCAGGATAAACGGCAGATAGCTCAAAGTCGCATTCATGGCGTTAGGCAAGATGTGCCGCACGATCACCTTTCGATCGGTCAGCCCCAGCGCTCGCGCAGCCTTGACGTATTCGAGGTTGCGCCCGCGCAGGAACTCGGCACGCACCACGTCCACCAGGGCCAGCCAGGAGAACAGCGCCATGATCCCCAGCAGCCACCAGAAATTGGGCTCGACGAACCCCGAGAGAATGATCAGCAGGTACAGCACCGGCAACCCGGACCACACCTCCAGCAAGCGCTGACCGAGCAAGTCTACCCAACCGCCGTAATAACCTTGCAAGGCGCCGGCGGCAATGCCGATGAGCGCACTGACCACGGTCAACATCAGGGCGAACAGAATCGACACCCGCGCACCGAAAATCACCCGGGCCAACACATCGCGAGCCTGGTCGTCAGTGCCCAGCCAGTTCTCGCTCGAAGGCGGGCTGGGGGCGGGTTTGCTCAGGTCGTAATTAGGGGTGTCCGCGCTGAAGGGAATGGGCGGGAACAGCATCCAGCCGCCATCTTTTTTAATCAGTTTCTGCACATATTCGCTGCGGTAATCGGCCTGAAACGGCAGCTGCCCACCGAACTCCTGCTCGGTGTGGCGCTTGAAGGCCGGGAAATACAGTTCGCCCTGGTAACTGACCACCAGTGGTTTGTCATTGGCGATCAGTTCGCCGCCCAGGGTCAGCAGGAACAGACCGATGAACAGCCATAACGACCACCAGCCGCGACGATTTTTGCGAAAGCGTTCGAAGCGCCGACGACCCAGCGGCGAGAGCTTGAACATCAGGCGTTCCTCGCGGCGAAGTCGATACGGGGGTCGACCAGGGTGTAGCAGAGGTCGCCAATCAGTTTAATCAGCAGGCCAAACAGCGTGAAGATGAACAGGGAGCCGAAGACCACCGGGTAGTCCCGCGAGACGGCGGCTTCGTAACTCATGCGGCCCAGGCCATCGAGGGAGAAGATCACCTCGATCAGCAATGAGCCGGCGAAGAACACGCTGATGAACGCCTGGGGAATGCCCGAAACCACCAGCAGCATGGCGTTGCGAAACACATGGCCGTACAGCACCCGGCGTTCGCTCATGCCCTTGGCGCGTGCGGTGACCACGTATTGGCGGGTGATTTCGTTGAGAAAGGAGTTTTTGGTCAGGATGGTCAGGGTGGCGAACCCGCCAATGACCAGCGCCGTGACCGGTAGCACCAGGTGCCAGAAGTAGTCGGCGATCTTGCCCACGGTGGACAGCGATTCGAAGTTGTCCGAGACCAGGCCCCGCACCGGAAACCAGTTCAGTGAGGTGCCACCGGCGAACATGACGATCAGGAACATCGCGAACAGGAACGCCGGCATCGCATAGCCAACGATGATCGCGGTGCTGCTCCAGATATCGAATGGGCTGCCGTGGTGCACCGCCTTGCGTATGCCCAGCGGGATTGACACCAGGTAGGTGATCAGCGTGGCCCAAAGGCCCAGGGAGATGGTGACCGGCATCTTCTCCAGGATCAGGTCGGTGACCGTGGCGCCGCGGAAAAAGCTTTTGCCGAAGTCCAGTCGCGCATAGCTGGTGAGCATCAGCCACAGCCGCTCATGGGCCGGTTTGTCGAAACCGTACTGTTTTTCAATTTCCTTGATCAATTGCGGGTCTAACCCGCGACTGGCCCGGGAACTGCCCGACGGTGCATCGCCGGAACCGCCGCCCACACTCGCGCCGCCGATGCCTTGCAGGTGCGCAATGGCCTGTTCGACCGGGCCGCCAGGTGCGGCCTGAACGATGACGAAGTTGACCAGCAGAATGATCACCAGGGTTGGAATGATCAGCAGCAGACGCCGTAACGTATAAGCCCACATCAATGCGGCCCTCCGGGTTTGCTGCGGCTGATGCGCTCGGCGGTCATCTGTTGGTTGGTCAGGGGCGTGGTGCTCATTTCCCACCAGCTTTCGATGGCTTCGTCATTGCTCGCCTGCTCGTTGGGCATGCCGAAACGGTTCCACCAGACGGTGGAAGTGCCCGGCGGATAGTAGTTGGGGATCCAGTAGTAGTTCCACTGCAGTACCCGGTCCAGGGCGTGGGCGTAGCGCAGCATGTCGGCCTGGGTCGAGGCGCGGATCAGGCCGTTCACCAAACTGTCCACCGCAGGGTTCTTGAGCACCATGTAGTTGTTGGCGCCCGGGTCGTTGGCCGAGGCCGAGCCGAAATAGTTGAGCAGCTCGCCACCGGGTGACGTAGTGACCGGGTAACCGGTGACGATCATGTCGTAGTCACGGCTCATGAGGCGGTTGACGTACTGGGAGGCATCGATGCGGCGGATGTTCAAGTCGATGCCGATCTGCTTCAGCGTGCGCTTGTAAGGCAGCAGCAAGCGGTCAATGCCGTTCTGGCTGACAAGGAAGGTGAAGCTCAGCGGCTTGCCTTCAGCATTCACCAATTGATCGCCCTCGGGTTTCCAGCCGGCCTGTTCAAGCAACTCCAGGGCCTGCAACTGTTTGTCGCGGATGACTCCGCTGCCATCGGTTTTCGGCGCTTCGAACACCTGGGTGAACACCTCGTCGGGTATCTGCCCGCGCAACGGCTCGAGTATCGCCAGTTCCGCAGCGTCCGGCAGATGCCGGGCGGCGAGTTCGGTGTTGGAAAAGAAGCTCTGCTGGCGTATGTACAGGTTGCGCATCATCTGCCGGTTGCTCCATTCGAAATCCCAGAGCATGGCCAATGCCTGGCGCGTGCGCCGATCCTGGAACATCGGGTTTTGCAAATTGAACACGAAACCCTGGCTCGGTTGCGGTGCCTGGGTAGCCAGGTGGGCTTTTTGCAATCGGCCGTCGCGCAGGGCGGGGCTGTCATAACCAATGGAGTAACCCGTGGCGGAGAACTCGCGGTTGTAGTCATAGGCGCCGCCGCGCAGCACCTGCCGCGCCACGTCGGTATCACCAAAATACTCGATGCTGAAATGGTCGAAATTGTACAGCCCACGGCTCACCGGCAAGTCCTTGCCCCACCAGTCGGGGTTGCGCTCGAACGTGATGCTGCGCCCGGAATCGACTTTGCCGACCCTGTAGGGGCCGCTGCCCAGGGGTGCCTCGTAGCCGCCACCAGCAGCGAAGTCGCGAGTCTTCCACCAGTGCTCGGGGAATACCGGCAGGGTAGCGATGTCCAGGGGCAGGGTGCGGTTCTCGTTACTCTTGAAATCGAACCGAACCGTCAGCGGCGATTCGATCTCCACCCCTTTGACGTCGGCGAACTGGCTGCGATAGCGCAGGCTGCCCTGGGTCATCAGCAGTTCGAAGGTATAGCGCACGTCTTCGGCAGTGATTGGCGTGCTATCGGCGAAACGCGCTTTCGGGTTCAGGTAGAAACGCAGGGACAGGCCGTCATCAGAGCGTTCCATTTGTTGCGCTACCAGGCCATACACGGTGTAGGGCTCGTCCATCGAGCGCTGGGCCAGGGGCGAGTAGAGCATGCCGTCGATCTGCGTGACACCGATGCCTTTGTCGATGTACGGCAGCATGTGGTCGAAGTGACCGATCTCGACCGCCGAGCGGCGCAAGGTGCCGCCCTTTGGGGCCAGGGGATTGGTGTAGGCAAAGTGGCTGAAGCCGGCAGGATACTTGGCGGGTTCGCCGTACACGGTCAGTGCATGTTGCGGTGCTGCATTCACACCGGCGGCGCCAAACAACAGGGCCACGGCAGTGAATAGCACAGTAGGGAAAGCCAGTCGCATTGTCAGCCTTAGAGCCGGGCGGTCGATAACCGTAATTTGTACGCTAGCGGCGCATCCCTCGCCAGCCGAATTGATCGTCCCATACACAACGGCCCACCAAAGGGCGGGCCGTCGTGGTGAAAGCTGCGCGGACTGATCAGTCCTGGCGGCTGGTCACTTCCAGCAGGTGATAGCCAAACTGGGTCTTGACCGGGCCTTGCACCGTGTTGATCGGCGCGCTGAACACTACAGTGTCAAATTCCTTGACCATCTGGCCCGGGCCGAACGAACCGAGGTCGCCACCCTGGCGGCTGGAAGGGCAAGTGGAGTTGGCTTTGGCGACTTCGGCGAAGTCTGCGCCGCCCTCGATCTGGGTTTTCAGTTCGTTGCACTTGGCTTCGCTGGCAACGAGGATGTGACGGGCAGTAGCTTTAGGCATGGGAAAAACTCCAATCAATGTTCAGTAAAGTGGTGAGCCTACCGGATTCAGTGGCCCAATTCTTCTCAAAGTTCCATCGGTTCTATGAGGCGGCCTTGCGCAGGCAGTCCGCCGGTTCGGAGCTGTGGTTAGATTCGTTACGGCGAAAATGGGTGTGTGGGCATGTAAAGACGCAGGGTCAAAAGATCGCAGCCTCGTTTCACTCGTCAGCTCCTACTCAGCTCCTACTCAGCTCCTACGCAGCTTTTGCGCCGCCTCGCGCAGCAATTGCTCGGTTGCACTCCAGCCCAGGCACCCATCCGTGACCGACACGCCATAACGCAGGGACGCGCCCAGTGGCTGGCAGCCTTCGAACAAATGGCTTTCGATCATCATGCCAATCAGCGAGCGGTCGCCTTGCAGGCGTTGTTCGAGCACATCATTGAACACCGCCGGTTGCCGTAGCGGATCCTTGGCGCTGTTAGCGTGGCTGCAGTCGACCATGATCCGGGTCGGGATCTTCAAGCGACTGAGGTCACTGTTCACCTGGGCCACGCTGGTGCGATCGTAATTCGGGCCGCTATGGCCCCCACGCAACACCAGATGAGTGTCCGGATTGCCCGGGGTCTGGATGATTGCCGGGTGCCCCTGGCTGTCAACGCCGAAATGGCGGTGCGGGTGGGCGGCTGAGCGCATCGCGTCGCTGGCGACGCCGACGCCGCCATCGGTGCCGTTCTTGAAACCGACCGGCATGCTCAGGCCGCTGGCCATTTCCCGGTGTATCTGCGACTCAGTGGTCCGCGCGCCTATGGCCACCCAGCTCAGCAGGTCTTCGAAGTAGCCTGCCGCCATCGGTTGCAGCAACTCGGTGGCGACCGGCAAACCGAGCCGAAGCATTTCGCGCATCAATTCCCGCGACAGCGCCAGGCCGCCGGCCATGTCGTCGCTGCCATCCAGTTCCGGATCGTAGGCCAGGCCTTTCCAGCCAACGGTCGTACGTGGTTTTTCGACGTAGGCGCGCATGACCAGCAGCATCTCGTCACTGACTTCCGTGGCGAGGCGTGCAAGGTGGGCGGCGTATTCGAGGGCCGATTGCGGGTCATGGATCGAGCAGGGACCGACGATCACCAGCAAACGGGAGTCTTCACCGTTGAGGATCGCCCGGACTGCGTCGCGATGGGCGGCGACTTGCTGCGTCAGGGTGTTGCTGAGGGGCAATTGCTGTTTGAGTTGCAATGAGCTCGGCAGGCGCAGTGTCAGCGCTTCGTTGGCAGGGCTCAGGGTGGACAGCGGCATGGCGGAGACGGACGAGTTCATATTCAGGCTTCCTGGACGAGGGGCGGGTTCGTTCCCGCGCGCTCGGCCCTACTGGGGTGTTCGACAATTAGCCGGATTGGCTGCGTGTGTGTGCTTGCCACCTGTGGGTGACCGATCGGAGGCGGCAGGCTGTCCCGAGCGGAGGCTGGTAAATCGCCAGGCGGTAAAAATGTCGTAACGGTAATAAGTGGCGTAGTTCATCGGGTAATCCTCGTGGTGTCTGGTATGACGCTAAAAAATGTGTGGAGCTGAAAAAACAAAACCCCCGGTCGGGAGGCCGACCGGGGGTTGAGAAATCTCTGGTGGCGACCCGTTTCAAGTGGGCGCCGTGTGGGTATCAGGCGCGCCAGTGGCTAAACCAATACCCAAAATAAAAGCTGACCGGAGCGCAGGCGTCATTCACCCGGGCAGCCGCAACCGAGCGCAGGGCGCTGGCGGTACGAAGCTGTGCAAGGGTGTTTGTCATGGTCTGTCTCCGATGGATGCAGGGAGCTTACTAGAGGCGGGCAGGCGGTTTCAATCAGAAATTGCGCGCGGTCGCAGGATTCGCTGAAACGCGCAGACGACAAGCCTCCCAAGACGAATTGAAACTTTTTAGTTGGCGCTTGGCGCTAGGTCTGGGAGTCGCTTTTTGCTAAGGTGTCCGGCAACCAATAAGACCATTGCGTGAGGTGTCTGCTTGATTAGGGTGCTAGTAGTCGATGACCATGATCTCGTTCGTACAGGCATTACACGAATGCTGGCTGACATCGATGGCCTGCAAGTAGTCGGCCAGGCCGAGTCAGGGGAAGAGTCCCTGCTCAAGGCGCGCGAGTTGAAACCCGATGTGGTCCTAATGGACGTCAAGATGCCAGGTATCGGCGGCCTTGAAGCCACGCGCAAGCTGTTGCGCAGCCATCCCGACATCAAGGTGGTCGCGGTGACCGTGTGCGAGGAAGATCCGTTCCCTACCCGGTTGTTGCAGGCCGGGGCGGCGGGGTACCTGACTAAGGGTGCCGGGCTGCCGGAAATGGTCCAGGCCATCCGCCTGGTGTTTGCCGGGCAGCGCTACATCAGTCCGCAAATTGCCCAGCAACTGGCGATCAAATCGTTCCAGCCCACCAGCGATTCACCGTTCGACGCCTTGTCCGAGCGGGAAATCCAGATTGCGCTGATGATTGTCGGGTGCCAGAAGGTGCAGATCATCTCCGATAAATTGTGCCTGTCCCCGAAAACCGTTAACACCTACCGATACCGCATTTTCGAAAAGCTTTCGATCAGCAGTGACGTCGAGTTGACGCTGTTGGCGGTTCGTCACGGCATGGTCGATGCCAGCCTCTGAAATGACTGAAACTTTCGATCCCAGCGCTTTTCTGTCCACGGTCAGTGGGCGCCCCGGTGTCTATCGCATGTTCGACAGCGATGCGCGCCTGCTCTACGTCGGCAAAGCCAAGAACCTCAAGAGTCGGCTGTCGAGCTACTTTCGCAAGTCGGGGCTCGCACCAAAGACGGCCGCGCTGGTCGCGCGTATTGCCCAGGTCGAGACGACCATCACGGCCAACGAAACCGAGGCGCTGTTGCTCGAGCAGACGTTGATCAAGGAATGGCGACCGCCCTACAACATTCTGATGCGCGACGATAAGTCCTATCCGTATGTGTTCCTTTCGGATGGCCAGTTTCCAAGGCTCAGCATTCATCGCGGCGCAAAAAAAGCCAAGGGCAAGTACTTCGGTCCTTACCCCAGCGCTGGTGCCATCCGCGAAAGCCTGAGTTTGCTGCAGAAGACCTTTTTTGTTCGCCAGTGTGAAGACAGCTACTACAAGAACCGTACGCGACCATGCCTGCAGTACCAGATCAAGCGCTGCAAGGCACCGTGTGTCGGCCTGGTGGAGCCCGATGTGTATGCCGAAGACGTCAGGCACTCGGTCATGTTCCTGGAGGGGCGCAGCAATGCGCTGACCGATGAATTGTCCGCGGGCATGGAAGAAGCCGCGATCAATCTCGAATTCGAGCGCGCGGCTGAGCTGCGCGACCAGATCTCCCTGCTGCGCCGGGTTCAGGACCAGCAGAGCATGGAAGGCGGTACCGGCGACGTGGATGTCATCGCCGCGTTCGTCAACCCGGGCGGTGCTTGCGTGCACCTGATCAGCGTGCGCGGAGGCCGGGTCCTGGGCAGCAAGAATTTCTTTCCGCAGGTGGGTATCGACGAAGACGTTTCAGAAGTCATGGCCGCTTTTCTCGGGCACTACTTCATCAGCAGTCCCGAACGCGACTTGCCCAGCGAATTGATCGTCAACGTGGTTCACGAAGACTTTCCGACATTGATCGCCGCCATTGAAGAGCTGCGTGGTCGTGAGTTGTCCATCAGTCATCGGGTGCGTGGCACCCGAGCGCGCTGGCAGCAATTAGCGGTGACCAATGCCGAACAGGCCCTGGGCGCACGGCTGGCCAACCGGCAACATGTTGCAGCACGTTTCGATGCCTTGGCAGAAGTACTGAACCTGGACGAGCCGCCGCAACGCCTGGAGTGCTACGACATCAGCCACTCCAGCGGCGAAGCGACCGTGGCGTCTTGCGTGGTGTTCGGCCCCGAAGGGCCGATCAAGTCCGACTACCGACGCTACAACATTGAAGGCGTGACTGCAGGCGATGACTACGCGGCCATGCACCAGGCCCTGACCCGGCGCTTCAGCAAGCTGAAGGACGGGGACGGCAAGCTGCCGGACATCCTGCTGGTGGACGGGGGCAAGGGCCAGCTGTCGATGGCCCGGGACGTGCTCAATGAACTGGCGGTGCCGGACCTCATCCTGTTGGGCGTGGCCAAGGGCGCAACCCGCAAGGCAGGGTTTGAAACCCTGTACCTCAACGACGCCGCCCATGAGTTCACCCTGCGCGGCGATTCCCCCGCGCTGCACCTTATCCAGCAGATTCGCGACGAAGCCCACCGGTTTGCTATTACCGGTCACCGTGCCCGTCGTGGTAAAACCCGTCGGACGTCTACGCTGGAAGGCGTAGCCGGAGTCGGGCCAACCCGTCGTCGTGATTTGTTGAAACATTTTGGTGGATTGCAGGAGCTGTCTCGTGCCAGCATCGAAGAGATCGCCAAAGCACCCGGAATCAGTAAAAAGCTCGCAGAGTTGATTTATGCAAATCTGCACAGCGAGTAGAATGCCACCTCACCTCGTAGCCAGTTGTGCCGATGAATATCCCTAATCTGATTACCGTTCTACGCGTCCTGCTCATCCCGATCTTTATTTTGCTGTTCTACCTGCCTTACCAGTGGAGCTATATGGCCTCCGCGTCGGTGTTCGCATTTGCCGCCGCGACGGACTGGCTGGACGGGTATCTGGCCCGCCGTCTGGAGCAGAGCACACCGTTCGGGGCGTTTCTCGATCCCGTGGCCGACAAGCTGATGGTTGCTGTCGCGCTGGTGCTGCTGGTGCAAGAGCATGGCAATCTGTGGCTCACGCTGCCGGCAGCCGTGATCATCGGTCGTGAAATTGTCGTTTCGGCATTGCGCGAGTGGATGGCTGAACTCGGCGCCCGCGCTCATGTGGCGGTGTCGAACCTGGGCAAATGGAAAACCGCCGCGCAAATGCTCGCGCTGGTGATCCTGCTGGCCAATCCATCGGATTTCACCTTCTGGGTGCTGGTGGGTTACGCGCTGTTGCTGATATCTGCCGGCCTGACTTTGTGGTCGATGGTCCAGTACCTGCGGGCTGCCTGGCCACATCTGAAGACCGAGGTAGAAAAGAAATAAAACTTTTTTGAATCAAGGGGTTGACGGGGCTTCTGGATTCTATAGAATGCGCCACACCAAGACGCGGGAATAGCTCAGTTGGTAGAGCACGACCTTGCCAAGGTCGGGGTCGCGAGTTCGAGTCTCGTTTCCCGCTCCAAGTTTGTACACATTTGATGTTGCGCTACACGACACCAAATGTTTTGAGGCCGAGTAGCAAAATGGTTATGCAGTGGATTGCAAATCCACCTACGCCGGTTCGATTCCGACCTCGGCCTCCACTATTAAAAAACCCGTAACTCAGTGAGTTACGGGTTTTTTTTTGGCTTCCGGAAAGTGCGGTGGTTGAGCGTATCAGCCTTCCACGCCGCTTTTATGGCCCACCGTCCCCATGGGCAAGACCGGCGGTTGGCTGGGCAGCTTCCTTCTGTCGATTAACATGACCCGCAGCCAATGGGTCATTGGAAGCTCCACCAGGCGGTAAATACCGATTGCCACGATGCAGCACAGAGCGATACTTACGGGCGTCATCAGGTAGGCGAGGGCGCCAGGCTCGTCGAAAACATGGAATACCTTGTTGAAGACCTTCAGTACGTACGGGTGGAATAGATACAGGGAGTAACTGGCATCGCCGATCAATACCACCCACCCAGGCAAATTCAGCCCCGACAACCCGTGCACCAGTGTGAGAAATACAACTGCAGCCGGGATACCCCAGGCCAGCCCGCGTCCCAGCCAGTGGGTCAAGTCAACGGCAAAGGGCATGTACACCAGAGCAGCCAGGCCGATCAGGATGAGCACAGTGCGCGCGCCGTTAGTCGTGCCGTCGGCACGCCACGTGGCGGTGCGGGCGTAGAAAGCGTAGCAGCCCATGCCAAGGACGAACTCGGCGAGGATCTGCTGTGTGTAGAACTGGGCCACTAGCGCGTCAAGCGCCACCAGGTGGCCCGCCACCACTAAGGCCAGAAGCAGGGCCGAGCAAATGAGCAGGCGATAACGGTGGCTGATGGCCATGGAAGTGGCGAACAAGGCATAAAAGAACATTTCGTAGTTCAGAGTCCAGCCCAAGTACAACAGCGGCTGAACGTACTCGCCTTTCTGGTACGGAATGAAGAAGAGCGATTTAAGCAGCCCGACGCCATCGGCCGTAGTGTTGTCGAGCAAGCTCGGCAGCAACAAGGCAACTGCGAATACACCGAGGGTGCCGAGCCAATACAACGGAACGACACGGATAATTCTTTTAATAAAAAAGTGGCTGCCTGATTTAGCGGTGACCATGGCCATGATAAAACCGCTGATGACAAAAAAGATATCAACGCCCCAGTCGCCATTGCGAAACAACGGAATATGAAAAAACACCACGGCGAGTGCTGCGATAGCGCGCAGCATTTGAACGCTTTCGAGCTTGTCGGTTGGAGCCTGCAGCGAGGAATTCATGGCGAGACCCTGATCAGTGTGGCTCGGAAGGTGGCGTCGAATCAGAGGGGAAGGCGATATGGCTGGCGCAGTCTGATAATACAAATACGCTTGGCAGTAATACGTGCAAAGCAAACAATCGAAGAACCGAGCGTTAAACAGTTGCATAGCATCGAGTTGTCATAGACAACACGCCAACATGGCGGCTAATGATAGTTGCCATCCTCGAGATGACGACTTAACCAAATCGCGCGGCGTGATAACACGTTAGCAGCGCTCTTTGAAAGAGCAAGGCGGTTTGTGGAGTTGTGACGAATGGACGATCGACTCAATAATGACGCCAGAAAATAATCTCAGTACTCAGTACATCAATAGTGAGTGGTAAGTGCTACACCGGTGTTTCGTAAACAGCCACTATGCAATTTAAGCCCATCCGGTGCTTTTCGGCGCAATCAGCCGGGGGTGGAGCACACGTTGGAACCGTTGCAGGTCTCCCTCGCCAGCGCGCGACTGCACCTGCTGCTCGAGTATTGCGCTGTAGATCCATGATTTGCCAAGAGATTTAACCAGCGAGATTGCAAGATTTAGTCTCGAAAAAGAGGCTTGTGAACTTGCTTCACGCGGTCGGGATGTATATATTCCCACCTCTGCTGCACAAGCGTCGGATCTGCCAGGAGTGACTGGTGAAATTCAGGCTGCTTGACCGCGCTACCGCCCGAATGGCGAAACTGGTAGACGCATGGGACTTAAAATCCCCCGCTCGTAAGGGCGTGCCGGTTCGATTCCGGCTTCGGGCACCATATATATCAAGGGCTTGCATGAGATACTTCATGCAGGCCCTTTTTGTTGCGCCTCCATAAACACCTCGCCTTTCGCGTGAGGGTCGATGATCCAGGCCGGGCGAGGCGCAGCTGCTACTTGGCTTTCCAGCTGCCACCGCCGCTCTTGCAGTCGATTTTAGATTGCCGCAAATTCTCGGCTCCGTAATAGAACGGGGCTACCACGACACCTGGGCTCAGGCAGGCGAGCAAAAGCAGGATTTTTCTGTTACTCGGGATTGCCTCTGCGAAGCGTCCCAAAGCCAATTCGGGGGCATATGGAATTTGAAAAGCGCCTAACGGGCTCGTTCCATTGGATTGGGCGCCCACTGAATCCCAGGCAAAAAAATGACCCGCATGCGGGCGGGCCAAGGGGATTCATCAAAGGAGTGAATTCACTGTAGGGCACTCGATGTGAAAGAGGCGTGAAAAAACTGGCGCAAGACTCAGCGGTTAAACAGAGGTCAACCAAAATCGGGTAAGGACGCACACGGTGACGTCGCCGTTAATGCGTCCTGAATCAGAACAGCGCTTTCATCGGGGCGTCCAGTGCTTACTACCTGAAGCGCGGCAACGGCCTGTCAACCGGTCGCAGTGAGGACAGGGTGTTGCGGATCAGCGGCGTGTCTTTTTCAATGTCATTGAGCCGATCGCGGATTCGCAGGGCAGTTGGGTGCCCGCCTTGATGATCAACCCAGTCGGCAATTTCCTTGCACGCAGCCGCCAGTCGCGCCTGGCGTGAATCAAGCAGGGTAAGCAGGGTGGTGATGGACTCTTTTTCGGACATGACACACCTCCGTTCAAGAAACCTGGTAAATGGCAGCAAACAACCCGCAAGGTGCGAGCAGTCTGTCGATGGGTACGCCGCTCCGTCAGCGCTTCAAGTATAGACCCGTACTTCAGCCCTGTCGGACCGTCACACGGGACCTGTCGTTGAGACGCTGACATTCACGGCGCGCGTCTTCTTCCAGATCGAATCCGTCGCCGATGAAGCCGCGGGTGCGAGTGTCCGTCACCCTGTACCAGACCGAGGCATCGGGTGGCGCATGGCTGACTTCACCGGCTCGGCGTCCGTGGATGATGATCTTGTTGCACCGCTTGACGACGAATATGTCTTCCATGGCTCCACCGCGCAGATTCTTGTTCACATCAACTATAGAAGCCATTTGCAATCGTGCAAAAAATCCGCGGGGCCAAAGCTCTACGAGTCCGGCATATTCGGGGCCAGCAACCAGCCCTGCGGGTGCCATTTGAGGAGGTGGGTCGGCGCCAGCGCGGCGAGGAAATGTGCGTCATGGGAGGCTGCGACAATCGCGCCGGGAAAATTCTGCAGGGCTGTCTCAAAAGCTTCCACGGACTCAAGGTCAAGGTGGTTGGTAGGCTCATCGAGCAGTAGTAACTGCGCAGGCGTCTTGCCCCAGCACGCGATGGCGATGGCGGCCTTCAGGCGCTCGCCGCCGCTCAGCGAACAACTGGGTCGCGTGACTCGGTCGGCGTTCAGGTGTAAGTGCGCCAGGTGGTTACGCAGCCTGTCTTCTGGTATCGGGGTATCGAGCGCATGCAGTTGTTCCAGCACGCAGCGCTGGTCATCGAGTAGTGCCAGGTGCTGATCGAGCAAGGCGCTCGGGACGTGGGTCAGGCACTGACCGCTACGCGGGGCGATGTGCCCGGCCAGCGTGCGCAACAGGGTGGTTTTACCGCAACCGTTGGGCCCGCTGACTGCGATGCGTACCGGGCCTGCGATGGCCAAGGTCAGGCCGGCGGCCGTTCCTGCAGCGGCGTGGCCCATGTCCTCCACTGCGTATTGGGCAGTTCCGGCGTGGTTCAGGTGCACATCGACCAGTGTCAGTACCTGACGACCGGCCGGCACCCGGCTGCCGGGCAAGTTGACCAGGACACTTTCCTGGACCACAACGTTGGCGCTGGCATCGCGCACCCTGGCCGCCAGGCCGTCTTTGCGCGCTTGATGCCCCTGGCGAACCGGACCCATGGCATCCCTGGCCGCGCTCTTGATTTTCCCCCGCTCGAAGCCCGAGACGTTGGCGATGTCCGCTTTTCTTCGGGTGGCGGCAGCATGTCGCTGCACAGTGTCATGCTCGCGCTGCAGGCGGCTGGTCTCGCGTTTGCGCTCGGCGCGGGCCTGATCGAGCTCTGCGCGTGCCGCGGCTTGTTCAATCTCTCGCTGCGCCTGAAACTCGCGATAATTACCGCCAAAGAGCCTGGCGCCGAGTGGGCTGATTTCGACGATTCGGGCAAAACCGCTCAGCAGGTGTCGATCATGGCTGACCACGATCAGGCCGCCGCGCCACTGTGCAAACTGATTTGTCAGCCAACCGCGCCCCTGATCGTCCAGGTGGTTGGTGGGCTCATCCAGGACGATCAGCTGTGCCTCACCCAGAAACGCACCGATCAGAGCGACCCGCGCTCGTTGACCCCCGCTCAAGGTGTGGGTGGGCGTATCCGGGTTGACGTGGCAAAGCCCCGCCTCGTCGAGTTGCCTGCGCAGGCGGGCAGCCAAGTCCCAGCGCCCGGCCAGGGCTTGCAGGTCCGCCTCGTCGAAGTGCCCAAGCTCGACTCTGGCCAACGCTTGCAACACTTCACGAGTACCAGTGGCATCGGCGACGGTGTGTCCCGGTGCATCGGTAAACGATTGCGCCACATAGGCCACCTGACCCTGGACCGTCAGGGTGCCCGAGCAGGGTTGCAGCTGTCCGGCAATCAGGCGCGCCAGCACGCTCTTGCCACTGCCGTTGCGACCGACGATGGCCGTGTGGACGTGATCAAAGCTTAAATTGAGGTCGTGAAAAACTGTCTCGCCATCGGCGAATTGAAAGCCCAGTTGGTTCAGGGAAACGAGTGCAGGCAGACGCGTGACGTGAGTCATCGGCACCTCCGGAAAATGTCGAGAAGATCAACAAGCGCCGTGGGCGGCTTGTCGCGAACACATTTCTGGACGGCTTAGTTATTCACGTCAAAGGTCAACCTGAGAGAGCGGAGGTGGCTAGCCTACTCGCCCTTCGAGGGTTATCGCAAGTCGGCGTTCTGCGTGGCTTCGACCATTTTCTCCAGGAACATGGCCAATCCGACTTCCTCGGCTCGCAGCCCCTTGCGGGTTCTGGGCCTCGGCAGTTCAGCCAGGGCACCGAGGAGAAAATGCTCCAGTACCGCCGGATGGATGTAGCACTTACGGCACACCGCCGGGGTATTGCCCAGTTGTTTGGCGACATTTTTCACCATTTCAACCACGTGGCGCTTGGCGTCCGATTCCGGCTCCCAGTGCAATTCGCGCAACACCGACAACGCCAGCGCGCTGCCTGCCCAGGTGCGGTAATCCTTGGCGGTGAAGTCGGCGCCGGTGAGCGTTTGCAGGTAGGCGTTGACGTCTGAAGAACTCACCGTGTGGCGCTCACCGTTTTCGTCCAGATACTGGAACAGGTTCTGTCCGGGTATCTCCAGGCAGCGCTTGATGATTCGCGCCAGGCGCCGGTCCTTGACGGTGATCTGATGCTCTACGCCGCTCTTGCCGCGGAACTGGAACAGGATCGCACTGCCATTGACTTCAACATGGCGGCTGCGCAGGGTCGTCAGGCCGTAGGAGCGGTTGTCCCGGGCGTACTGGGTGTTACCGACGCGGATCAATGTCGCGTCAAGCAAGGTGATTACGGTGGCCATGACCTTGTCACGGCTGAAGCCGGGAGCCTCCAGCAGTGCTTCAAGTTGCTTGCGTAACTTGGGCAAAGCCAGGCCGAAATCTCTCAGGCGTGAGTATTTGTCGGCGTCGCGTACTTCGCGCCAGCGCGCATGATAACGATACTGCTTGCGACCCCGTGCATCACGTCCGGTCGCCTGCAGATGGCCGCGTGGATCGGCGCAGATCCACACGTCGGTGTAGGCCGGCGGCACCGCGAGGGCATTGATGCGTTTGACCTCGTCCGGATCGGTGATGCGCTGGCCGGTCGAGTCGAAGTAGCAGAACTTGCCGCGTAGTTTCCTGCGGGTGATTCCAGGTTGCGTGTCATCGACATAGTGCAGGTCGGGAGGCAACGCAACGGGCAGATCGGTATCGGGCATGGCGGTAGTCCTGGCTTGCAATCAATTGGCCGTTACAGCGATTGACCGCACGCAATCGCAGTGGTGCCGGCGAATTTAAGCCAGCACCGCCACCGCCTTGATCTGCGCCCACAATTGCTGGCCGGGGTACACACCCAACTGGTCCCGGGAGTAACGAGTGATGCGCGCCAGCAGCGGCGTGCCACCGGCTTCCAGGCGTATCAAAACGTGAGCGGCATTGTCTGCGGGCATTTCACTGATCACCGTGACGGGCAGGCGATTGAGAATGCTGCTGTGCTCGGCGGCGTTCAGGCTCAGGCTGACATCCCGCGCCTGCACCTTGCACCGCAGCGCCTGGCCCAGGGTCATTGGCGAGTGCGCCACGCGAATGTTCATGTCGCTGGCGGGCAGTTGCAGCGTCAGCAACTGGTAGTGGGCATCGTAGGCGCTGACCTGGCCCTCGATCACCACGCCAGCGTCGTCACCGAGTGCAAGCGGCAGGTCGAGACGCGCCAGGGTGGCGCCGATCGGGCCGCTGGCCAGGGCCTTGCCATCGCTTAGCAGAACAATATGATCGGCCAGGCGCGCCACTTCATCCTGAGAGTGGCTGACGTACAGCACGGGGATTTCCAGTTCGTCGTGCAAGCGCTGCAGGTACGGCAGGATCTCGTTCTTGCGCTGACTGTCGAGCGCCGCCAGCGGCTCGTCCATCAACAGCAGCCGGGGACTGGTGAGCAATGCGCGGGCTATGCCGATGCGCTGGCGCTCACCGCCCGACAGGTTGTGCGGATGACGATCGAGCAGATGGCCAATGCCCAGCAGATCGGTGGCGTGCGTCATATCAACCCGCCGCTGGGAGGCGGGAATGCGCTTGAGGCCGAACTGCAGATTGGCCAGCACCGACAGATGCGGAAACAGGCTCGCTTCCTGGAATACGTAGCCCAGGGCGCGCTTGTGTGCTGGCACGAAAATCCTCTTCGCGCTGTCTTGCCAGACTTCATCATTGACCTGGATAAAAGCCTGACCAGCCTTCTCCAGCCCGGCGATGCACCGCAGGCAGGTGGTCTTCCCGGAGCCGGAATGCCCGTACAGCGCCGTCACGCCACGGCCGGGCAATTGCAGGTCGACGTCCAGGGCAAACCCCGGATAGTCCAGTTTCAAGCGCATATCAATCATCGATCAGCTCCAGCCCGCACGGGTCTTGCGGCTGGAGTAGAGCGCCAGCAACACGGCAAACGAAAAGACCAGCATCGCCCCGGCCAGCCAATGGGCCTGGGCGTATTCCATGGCTTCGACATGGTCGTAGATTTGTACCGAGACCACCCGGGTTTTGTCCGGAATGTTGCCGCCGATCATCAGTACGACTCCGAACTCGCCGACCGTATGGGCAAAGCCCAGAATGGCTGCCGTGATGAAACCGGGACGTGCCAGGGGCAGGATCACGCTGAAAAAAGTGTCCCAGGGATTGGCCCGCAGCGTCGCGGCCACTTCCAGTGGCCGCGTACCGATAGCGGCAAAAGCATTCTGCAGGGGTTGCACCACGAATGGCATGGAATAGAGCACCGAGCCAATCACCAGGCCGGCAAAACTGAAGGTCAGGGTGCCGAGCCCGAGTGATTGGGTGAGCTGGCCGACAACGCCGTGGGGACCTAGCGCGATCAACAGGTAAAAACCAATCACCGTAGGGGGCAAGACCAGGGGCAGGGCGACGATCGCCCCGACCGGACCGCGTAGCCAGGAGGTGGTACGCGACAGCCACAACGCGATCGGAGTGCCGATCACCAACAGGATGACCGTCGTCAGCGACGCCAGTTTCAGGGTCAGCCAGATGGCAGCAAAATCGGCACTGGTCAGGCTCATTTAAAGTTGATAACCGTAGGATTTGATAACGGCAGCGGCTTTGGGCCCCTTGAGGTAGTCAACCAGCGCCTTGGCGGCTGGATTGTCCTTGCCCTTGTTGAGGATCACCGCGTCCTGCTTGATCGGGTCGTGCATGTCGCCCGGAACGATCCAGGCCGAGCCGCCGGACACTTTGCCGTTTTTGTAAACCTGCGACAAGGCGACGAAACCGAGCTCGGCGTTGCCGGTGGACACAAACTGGTAAGCCTGGGTGATGTTTTGGCCTTCGACGATCTTGGCTTTGACTTGATCGGTCAGGCCCAGCCGGGCCAGCACTTGGGTAGCTGCCAGCCCGTACGGCGCAGCTTTCGGGTTAGCGATGGCCAGATGCTGATACTGGTTATCGCTAAGGACCTTGCCCTGGTTGTCGACGTATCCGTCCTTGGCCGACCATAGCGCCAGGGTGCCAATGGCGTAAGTGAAACGTGAGCCCTTGACGGTATCGCCTTCGTTTTCAAGTTTCTGCGGCGTGCTGTCATCGGCTGACAGGAACACTTCGAAGGGCGCGCCATTCTTTATCTGGGCGTAGAACTGGCCGGTGGCACCGTAGGCAGCTATCAGCTTGTGACCGGTGTCTTTCTCGAAATCGGCAGCGATCGCCTGGAGGGGGGCGGTGAAATTGGCCGCGACCGCGACCTGGACTTCTTCGGCCTGGGCCGATCCAACCGTGCAGACAGCCACCAGGCTCATAAGGGCAGCAGGGGCAAAACGTGAGGCGCGAGGGGTCATGAACGGCTCCGTGACGGGCAGGTACAGCAGTGGGGACTAAACGCTATGTAGGGAAATATATAGCGAAAAACCCGCAAACGGAACTCGATTGTATACATGTTGCCCAGATCGACCCCGGTAGGAGCTGCCGCAGGCTGCGATCTTTTGATCTTGATCTTGATCTCTAAACCACGAGGATCAAAAGATCGCAGCCTGCGGCAGCTCCTACAGGGATGGCGGCGGCTTGAGGTCTAGTGGATCAGTTTCGCCAACCCTTCCTCTGCCAGTTTGCGGGTCAGCTCTGCCGTGCTCAGCTCCTTCCCGAGGGGAAACGCCTGACCTGCCCAGAGGTTGCTGAAGTCGGCTTCTCCCTTGGCGCGCAATGGCATCAACGCACCCCCGGCGAGCGGAAAGGCCGGGGCCTTGTCACTCATAGGCCCCAGCTCGCGCATCACTCGATTGAGAATGCCCCGTGCCGGGCGGCCGGTGAAAAGATTGGTCACGGCCGTGTCACTTTCCCTGGCGGTGCGCAATGCCTTGTGGTGAGAGGCGCTGACCTTGGCTTCCGGGGTGAACAGGTAGGCGGTACCGACCTGCACCGCGCTCGCTCCCAGCATGAACGCCGCCGCCACGCCACGGGCGTCACTGATGCCGCCTGCGGCGATCACCGGGATTTTCACGGCATCAACAATCTGCGGCACCAGGGCGAATGTACCCACCTGGCTACTCAGGTCGTCGCTGAGGAACATGCCGCGATGACCACCCGCTTCATTGCCCATGGCAATGATCGCGTCGCAACCGTTCTGCTCCAGCCAGATCGCTTCTTCGACCGTAGTAGCGGACGACAGCACTTTTGCGCCGGTCGCCTTGACGCGGTCGAGCAGTGACTTTTCCGGCAGGCCAAAATGAAAGCTCACCACTTGCGGGCGCAGTTCTTCAATGACTTCGCATGTCGCGCTATCAAACGGCGCGCGATTGGACACCGGCGTCGGCGCATCGAAGTCCACGCCCAGTTCGCGGTAATAAGGCTCCAGCAGATTCTTCCAGTCCCGGGCGCCTTGTTCGTTGGCCACGGGTGGTTGATGGCAGAAAAAATTCACGTTGATCGGGCGCTGGGTCTGCGCGCGAATGGCCTTCAGTTCTTCTCGCAGTTGGTCGGTGCTCAACAGGGCTGCGGGCATGGACCCCAGGCCTCCGGCGTTGCTCGCCGCGATCACCATGGCCGCACCCGTCGCGCCAGCCATGGGCGCCTGGATGATCGGCAGCTCGATGCCAAGCAGGTCAAGGATGCGGGTATCTGGCCATTGACTCATTTTGCGGGCTCTCCGGCGGGTAGGCAGGGCAGGGACAGTCGGGCTGGATTTGTACCAGCAATGGCGACGCCAAGGCCAGTGCTGGCGCAGCGCTCATTTCAAACAAGTCTCATGTCCAACAGCAGATTCGGGGCGTGCTTCGCGCTCCAGCAACTCTCGCTTGCGCTCCACGCCCCACCGATACCCCGACAGGTCGCCGTCACTGCGCACCACGCGATGACAAGGAATCGCCACTGCCAGATGATTTGCGCCACACGCCTGCGCTACCGCCCGGAAGGCTTTCGGGGCGCCGATCTGCCGGGCAATTTCAGCATAGCTGGCGGTGCTACCCGGCGGAATATCCCGCAGCGCCTGCCATACCCGCTCCTGAAACGCCGTGCCGCGCACATCCAGGGGCAAATCCAGGCCCAGGGCCGGGGCTTCGATGAAGCCGACGACCTTGGCAATCAACTGCTCGAACGCATGGTCAGCCCCCAGCAGGTTGGCCTGCCGAAATCGATCCTGCAGATCGCACACCAACTGATGCGGGTCGTCCCCCAGCAGGATCGCGCACACCCCGCGCTCGCTTTGCGCCACCAGGATCGCGCCGAGTGAGCACTGGCCCACGGCAAAAAAAATGTCGTTGTTCTGGCCGGCGGCACGGTAATCGGTTGGTTTCATGCCCAGTACACTATCCGCCGCTGCGTAGAAGCGGCTATTGGAGTTAAATCCGGCGTCGTAGAGCGCCTCAGTGACCGAGCCGCCATCGGCCAGGCGCTGGCGCACCTTGCGGGCACGATGGGCGGCGGCATAACCCTTGGGGGTCAGGCCAGTGATCGCCTTGAACACCCGATGGAAGTGAAAGCTGCTCATGCCTGCAGCCGAGGCGAGGTCAATGAGCACCGGCACTTGCTCGGCGGTTTCTATCTGGCGGCACGCCGCTGCTACAGTCGCGGCATGCTGCGCGGCGAGATCACTTTGATCCTTCGCCGCCCTTTTGCTTGGGCGATATCCTGCGGCCTGTGCTTGCTCTGCAGTATCGAAGAACTGCACATTCTGTGGATTGGGCAAGCGCGCCAGGCTACTGGGGCGGCAATAGACACCCGTGGTTTTCACCGCATAGACGAATTGCCCGTCTGCGCGCGGATCGCGCGCAACCACGGCAGCCCAGCGGGGATCGTCCTCGATGGGGCCAGTCGTCGAAGGAGTGGTCATGACTTCACCTGCATGGAAGGGTTTGATCCAGCTTAGGGGGTTGCGTCCTACGCAACACTCCGCGGCTTGCGATTGAACTCGAAAGGCTCACCGCGCCGCCCGGAAGGTGAAGTTGATGCGCTGCTCCCCCAACCGTGGATGCTGACCGTCCTTGATAGGCAATACCCCGTGATAGCGCAAGCGATCGACACCGCCCCATACCACCACATCGCCATGAAACAGCGACACCCTCTGGCATTTGTCACCGCGTTCGAATCCACCAAACAGGAAGACCGCCGGCAACCCGAGGGATACCGAGACGATTGGCGCTGCCATGGACGTCTCGTCCTTGTCCTGGTGCAATGACATTTTCGCGCCGGGGGGATACCGGTTGATCAGGCAGGAGTCGGGGACAAAGCCTGCAAACCCAGCTTCCAGGGCGGCTGCCTGGGCCAGGTGAAGAAACACCTCGGGCATTGGCGGCCAGGGCTTGCCGCTCGCTGGATCCTGGCGGCTGTAGTGATAGCCACTGCGGTCGGTGGTCCAGCCCCAGGTACCGCAGCTGCTCAGCGCGGCCGACATGGTGAAGCCCCCTGGGGTGACCATCTGCCGAAAAGGCGCGGCCGCGAGGACATCATCCAGCTCCGGCAGCAAGCGTTCAAGCCAGGGCAGGACGAAACCCCGCAGCACCCAGGATTGTTCGGCAATTTGCTCGCGCTTTGGCTGTTGCTCAGGTTCGTGGTCGGCGAACAGGTCCAGGGTGACAGAGCTCATAGGTGGTCACTCATCGAGACGATGATCAGCGATTCGGGAGATGCCGGCGTTACAGCGCCTTGCTCACGCTGATCTCGCTGATGACATCTTCGCCCTGGCCGTGAATCACGTCCAGCGCGGCCTTGGCTTCTTCGGCAGTGCCGTTTTCAAGCTGGGCGAACTCGAACCGGCGTTCGCCGTTGAGCTTGTATTTAATGACGTACTTGGTCGTCTGGGCCACGGTCATACCTGCAAGTCGGGAGGTGGAAATGCCACTCAGCTCAGTTTCGAGCTGGAGCGGCGGATGATCTTGATCGAGTGCGTGAGGGTCGGCTTGCGGGTCACGCTGATCGCCCGGTTGGTCACCGTGTCGATTGTGATGTTCCAGAAACCGGTGCTCGGTGCGGTGATGCGCGCCGGGAAAGTGTCGAACGCGCCGCCGTGGTACGTGTGGCGACCACCATTCTTGAAGCTGCGGAAGTTGGCGTCGTTCATCAAGCGGATGTTGCAGGTTTGCGAGCATTGAATGACGACGATGTCGTCTTCATTCAGGTGCTCGCGCTGGTGGATAAATTTCATGAGGCGCCTCCAGAAGGGCTTTTTCTACAAAATCAAAACGATAGCTGGGCAATTGGCGCAGTTTATCAGCCCGAACAGGTTATTATCCGGTCGCCTTGGTCCACTTTGGCAATAAATGCAGAATTTTGGACATCAATCAGCGATTAACGCAGGCAGCCTCGGAGAAAAACAGCATTTGTGCTGTCGGAGGGTCTTTATCGGAGGTTTTATATGAAGTGGGGTGTAGGGTTACTGCCGTTGGCGTTGGTGATCAGTGGTTGCGCAAGTGTTTCGGAGATCAATGAAACGCTGCCGACCATGAGCGTGATCTCCGGCAAGAAACCCCATGAATATGCGCAGTGCCTGACCGAAAAGCTTGCCAGCAGCCGTGGCGCCTTGCAGGTTGAGCCGCACAAGGATGGCGTGCGGGTTATCGTACCGCAGAAGTTTTCCTCGGGGCCGGCCGCCGTATTTGATATCGAGGACCGTTCCAGTGGCAGCAGCATCAAGCTGCACGAGCGCATTTCCAATGTGCCGTTGCGTCCCAAGGATGTGCGTAACGCTGCAACTGCCTGCATTTCCGGCTGATAGAATACCGCCGGTCAGCACTGATGCCGCCTCAGCGACGCTTTGGCGGCATTGTCATTTCTGGAGTCGAGCATGAAGCGAGAGCAAGTACGGGAACGTCACGCCGAAGGGAGTATTTCGGCCACCCATGTGATTCAGAATCCGGCGAACTCGGGAGAGTGGATCGTTTTTTTCAAGAAGAGCGCCGGGCGCAGTTACTTTCTGGTGGATGATAACGACGAAGTCGAGTCCTTCAGCCGTCTCGACGATCTGATCGAGACCGTTCGCGGCCTCGGGATCAAATTTGCGGAAATCCACATGTAGGGCAGGGTGCCTTACTTGCAGACCACCACCACACTGCGGTTTTTGAAGTTGCCGACGTCCACCCCAAGGGTCTTGTCGCTTTCCTTCAACGAAGGAGTGCCGTCGGTGCCGACGATCCGGTAGCCGGTGCCGGCGCAGGAGGCATCGGCTTTTTCATAGCAGGTGGCCCAGGAATTGGCCTCTCCGGAACAGTCGATGGCCAGGCCTTGTTCCCCGTTATTGAGGTAGGTGGTTTCAGAAGTGGCACAGCCGCTCAGGGCCAATACTGCAATCAGTGGCAAAAATTTATTCATGTCGTTGTCGTCGTCAGGATGATGGGGCTAAGCCTGTGACAGCGCTGGCATCAAAAGGTTATAGCCAAAGGCCACTTATTGCCGTCTTATCTAAAACAGGCGTCGCAAAAAAGCCCTGCGCGAGTCAGGGCTTGGGTGCGGCAGCTACTGATCAGCGTTTGTCTTTGCCACGTCGGCCAGTACTGGCGTGTTCCAGCTCCAGTACCGATGCTACCTCGATTGCCATTGCCTCGGTCGGAAAGGCCCCGGCGCCGACATCTTCACCGTTGGCACCCGCCACTCGCCATTCGCCAGGCTTGACTTGCTTGATCTGGTAACCGTTGACTATTTTTGCTTCCGACATGTATCTGCCTCGTTGGCTGGTTCAATTGGGCAATGATAACGCCAAATGCACTCACCGGGTGCTGATGGGCGTATGGTGGTGCGATTGCGCGCCGATTTTCCCCTCGGCGCACAGCGTCCAGCTTTTCTGCTATCTATTAGGAGGCGAACTGTTCTGGGGAACTATCCGACAGAATATTTCTCTATGATGGCATCGGTTAGCCAGTGCGGGGCATTGTAAGGTGCCCGCCGCCTGATTAGACTGCGCCGAAACTCGTACACACAGCCCTTACAAGGACTTTTATGATCAAGAAATGCTTGTTCCCAGCAGCCGGTTACGGTACTCGCTTCCTGCCAGCGACTAAAGCCATGCCCAAGGAAATGCTGCCGGTGGTAAACAAGCCACTGATCCAGTACGGCGTTGAAGAAGCCCTGGACGCTGGGTTGACCGAAATCTCCATCGTGACCGGTCGCGGCAAACGCGCGCTGGAAGACCACTTTGACATCAGCTACGAGCTGGAAAACCAGATCAAGGGCACCGACAAGGAAAAATACCTGGTCGGCATCCGCAAGTTGCTCGACAACTGCTCGTTCTCCTACACCCGCCAGACCGAAATGAAAGGCCTGGGCCACGCCATTCTGACCGGCCGTCCGCTGATCGGTGACGAACCCTTCGCCGTGGTACTGGCGGATGACTTGTGCGTGAACCTTGAAGGCGACGGCGTACTGACCCAGATGGTCAAGCTGTACAAGCAGTTCCGCTGCTCGATCGTGGCCATCCAGGAAGTTGATCCGCAAGAGACTCACAAATACGGCGTGATCGCCGGTGAGATGATCCGCGACGACATCTACCGCGTTCACAGCATGGTTGAAAAGCCAAAACCTGAAGATGCGCCGTCGAACCTTGCGATCATCGGTCGCTACATCCTGACTCCGGACATCTTCGATCTGATCGAACAAACCGAGCCAGGCAAGGGTGGTGAAATCCAGATCACCGACGCCCTGATGAAACAGGCACAAAACGGCTGCGTGATGGCCTACAAGTTCAAAGGCAAGCGTTTCGACTGCGGCGGTGCCGAAGGCTACATCGACGCAACCAACTTCTGCTTCGAGAACTTCTACAAGACTGGCAAGGCTTACTGATAGCCAGGCCTGCTTGTAATGAAAGCCACCTTCGGGTGGCTTTTTCTTTTTCAGCCCCCAAATAAAAGCCCAGTACTTGCCCAGCATGCGTGTGCAGGTATGCTGTTGACCTGCCGAGGAGATTGAAGATGGCCTACGATTTTGACCTTTATGTGATTGGCGCCGGTTCCGGTGGCGTACGGGCTGCGCGTTTCGCTGCCGGCTTTGGGGCCAGGGTGGCTGTGGCCGAGAGCCGTTATCTGGGGGGTACCTGTGTGAACGTCGGCTGCGTGCCGAAAAAGCTGCTGGTCTACGGCGCGCATTTTGCCGAGGACTTCGAGCAGTCGTCCGGTTTCGGCTGGACACTTGGGGAGGCGAAATTTGATTGGGCGACCCTGATTGCCAACAAGGACCGCGAGATCAATCGCCTCAACGGCATCTACCGTAACCTGCTGGTCAACAGCGGTGTGACCTTGCACGAGGGCCATGCCAAGATCGTTGATCCGCATACGGTCGAGATCAACGGCGAGCGCCACACCGCGGAGAACATCCTGATCGCTACCGGCGGCTGGCCGCAGGTCCCGGAAATCCCGGGGCACGAGCATGCCATCAGCTCCAACCAGGCATTCTTCCTGAAAGAGCTGCCAAAGCGCGTGCTGGTAGTCGGTGGCGGCTACATTGCCGTCGAGTTTGCCGGGATCTTCCACGGGCTGGGCGCCGACACCACCTTGCTGTATCGCGGTGACCTGTTCCTGCGTGGCTTCGACGGCGCGGTGCGCAAGCATTTGCAGGAAGAGCTGACCAAGCGCGGTATGGACCTGCAGTTCAACGCCGACATCGAGCGCATCGACAAGCAGGCCGATGGCAGTCTCAAGGCCACCCTCAAGGACGGTCGTGAGCTGGAAGCCGATTGCATTTTCTACGCCACGGGCCGCCGGCCGATGCTGGATAACCTTGGGCTGGAAAACACGGGCGTCAAGCTCGACCAGAAAGGCTTCGTCGAAGTTGACGAGCAATACCAGACCGCCGAGCCGTCGATCCTGGCGCTGGGTGATGTCATCGGTCGGGTCCAGCTGACGCCTGTTGCGCTGGCTGAGGGCATGGCGGTAGCGCGACGCCTGTTCAAGCCCGAGCAATACCGTCCGGTGGATTACAAAATGATCCCGACCGCGGTGTTCAGTTTGCCGAACATCGGTACTGTCGGCTTGACCGAGGAAGAGGCGCGGGACGCCGGGCATGAAGTGGTGATCTACGAAAGCCGTTTCCGCCCGATGAAGCTGACCTTGACCGAGTGTCAGGAGCGCACCCTGATGAAACTGGTGGTCGACGCGAAGTCCGACAAGGTGCTGGGTTGTCACATGGTCGGGCCCGATGCCGGTGAAATCGTTCAAGGTCTGGCGGTCGCACTGAAGGCCGGTGCGACCAAGCGCGACTTCGACGAAACCATCGGCGTCCATCCGACGGCCGCCGAAGAATTCGTCACCATGCGTACGCCGGTCGATCGTTAATCGGCTGTTGCAGCGTCTGGGGCTGTCGCAATGGCAGCCGCCAGGCGCATGCTTTCATCAAGGCTCGCCCGGGTCTTTTGCAGTTCTGTTTCCAATCCCTTGTTGAGCTGCGACTGATCTTCAACGCTCTGTTTAAGCGACTGGCTTTCCAGCAAAGCTGCGCGCAGGCGTTCCTGGAGGAGGGTGCGCTCGCTGTCGATGCGGTTGACTTGCTCCAGCAACTGATCCTGGCGGTTATGCGTGTGCTTGAGCTGTTCCTGCATCAGGCTCAGCTCACGCAGCGTGCCACGGTTCTCCGTCAGCAGGCGTTCATTGTCCCGATGCAGCTGCGTGATTTCGTCCTGGCGTATCAAGGCGCTCTGCTGGGCCTGGCGCAGCTCCATCTGAATTTGTTGTACCTGCCCTTCATGGCGGCGCTGCTCCTGCTCACGCTGTTCCTTGACCGCGTTGCGATAGTGCTCCAGCGCGTCGCGGGCGTGCAGGTGCTTTTCTTCCAGAGAGCGAATCTGCTCATCCTTGTCCTGCAAGCGCAATTCGAAATCTGCCAGCGCCTGGTTGAGTCCCGCGTTGCGTGTCTGCTCGGTCTGCAATAACGCGAGCGTGTTCTGCAGAGTGTCCGATTCCTGGGTGAGGGCCAGGGTTTGCACTTCGTATTGCTGTTGCAGCTCGGTATTGGCTTCCATCGCTTGGGCCAGCTGTGCATCCAGCGCCTTTTTCTGCTGATCGAACTGCGTGCGAGCCTGGTCAATGGGCTCCTGCGCCTGCTCTTTAAGCCGTTGGGCGAGGCGGGCTACCAGCCCTGCGAGTTCGTCATCGATCGGTTCGCTGGTCGCATCTACAGGCTCGGCAGCGTCGTCGAGCTCCTTCAAATATCGGTGAATAGTAGTCTTTGAGCCGGTATTGCCCATTTCTATGCGTACAGCGTCAATGCTCGGGTGTTCGCCCCGGGCAAGGATTGCCAGGCGTGCCGTTTGAACCACTGCTTTGTTAATGCCGCCGCGAGCCATGAGCTCTCCTACGATTTCGTACTGTGGTACATACCACTAAAAATCAATTGTACCATGATTCGATAATCAGAGATAATTCTTGAATACTCACATGGGATATATTGGTATTATCCCGTGTGATAAGCTTTTTCAGTAGTAAGCCGCCCCAAATCCGTACACAAAGCCCTGTAGGAGCGAGCTCGCTCGCGAAAACCCCGCAAGCGCCGCTGGCTAACTAACCCCCGCCATCGTTGACGACCATCGCGAGCAAGCTCGCTCCTACAGAAGCAGGCTCCATGAGCGTATTTTCCAGAAGGCAGGTTCCATGAGCGGGTTTGATCGTTCAGAAGGCAGGTCGCATGAGCGAGCTTGATCGTTACCTTAATGCCGCCACCCGCGACAACACCCGGCGTAGCTACCGCGCCGCCATCGAGCACTTCGAAGTCAGCTGGGGCGGCTTCCTGCCCGCGACCGCCGACAGCGTCGCGCGTTATCTGGTGGCGCATGCGGGCGTACTTTCGATCAACACCTTGAAGCTGCGCTTGTCGGCGCTGGCGCAGTGGCACAGCAGCCAGGGGTTTGCCGATCCCACCAAGGCGCCGGTGGTGCGCAAGGTGTTCAAGGGGATCCGCGCACTGCACCCGGCCCAGGAAAAGCAGGCCGAGCCGTTACAGCTGCAGCACCTGGAGCGGGTGATTGCCTGGCTTGAACGAGAGGCGCAGATCGCTCAGGCCGAACACGATCAACCGGGCTTGTTGCGCGCAAGGCGCGACACCGCGCTGATCCTCTTGGGATTCTGGCGAGGATTTCGCAGTGACGAGTTATGTCGCGTGCAGATCGAGCACGTCCAGGCCAGCGCCGGTGCCGGAATCAGCCTGTATTTGCCGCGCAGCAAGGGTGACCGTGACAACCTCGGCAAGACCTACCAGACGCCAGCGCTCCAGCGCTTGTGCCCGGTGCAGGCTTATATCGCCTGGATCAGCGCCGCCGCGTTGGTGCGGGGCCCGGTGTTCCGCGGTATCGACCGCTGGGGACATCTGAGCAAGGAGGGCTTGCACCCCAACAGCGTGATTCCACTATTGCGCCAGGCGTTACAACGCGCAGGCATCGCCGCCGAGCACTACACCAGCCATTCCCTGCGCCGGGGTTTTGCCACCTGGGCGCATCAGAGCGGCTGGGATCTGAAATCGCTGATGAGTTACGTCGGCTGGAAAGACGTGAAATCGGCGATGCGTTACGTCGAGGCCAGTCCGTTTCCCGGCATGACCCGCCTGGTCGAAAAGCCACTGGCGCCCTAGATTCCGTTTTCTTCTATTAATACTGTCGGCTAATAGCGAAAACCAATCAGTAGCATGAGCTTTGCCAATGAGCCATCGAGGGATTGGATAGGTAGGATTCATCTCATCAACTTTTCAACCCCTGACGGAGAGTCATCGATGCCTATCATCAACAGCCAAGTTAAACCGTTCAAAGCTGACGCCTTCAAAAATGGCGACTTCGTAAAAGTCTCGGACGCTGACCTGAAAGGCAAATGGTCGGTCGTATTCTTCTACCCGGCGGACTTCACCTTCGTTTGCCCAACCGAGCTGGAAGACCTGGCCGACAACTACGAAGCGTTCCAGAAGCTGGGCGTTGAAATCTACAGCGTTTCCACCGACACCCACTTTGCCCACGCTGCCTGGCACAACACTTCGCCAGCCATCGGCAAGATCCAGTACACCATGATCGGCGACCCGACCCACGCCATCTCCCGCAACTTCGACGTGCTGATCGAAGACGCTGGCCTGGCTGACCGTGGCACCTTCGTGATCAACCCTGAAGGCCAGATCAAGATCGTTGAACTGAACGATGGCGGCGTTGGCCGCGACGCTTCCGAGCTGCTGCGCAAAATCAAGGCTGCTCAGTACGTTGCTGCTCACCCAGGTCAGGTTTGCCCAGCCAAGTGGAAAGAAGGCGAGGCTACCCTGGCTCCGTCCCTGGACCTGGTCGGCAAGATCTAAGACTGTGAAAGCACTATCAGGGCGGGTTTCCGCACCTCAGTAAGCTGCAACCGCCCACTAAAAACGCCCGGGCGAGATTCGCTCGGGCGTTTTTTTATGCCTGCTTTATATGAATCCGAAAAAAGGAAATCGCCCGTATGTTGGACGCCAATCTTAAAGCCCAGTTGAAGTCATACCTGGAACGGGTCACCCAGCCGATCGAGATCGTTGCTTCCCTCGACGACGGTGCGAAATCCCAGGAGATGCTCGCGTTACTGAAAGACGTTGCCAGTCTTTCCAACCAGATTACCTTGCTCGATAACGGTGACGATGCACGCAAACCATCGTTCTCGATCAATCGCCCAGGTGCGGATATCAGCTTGCGGTTCGCCGGCATCCCGATGGGCCACGAATTCACCTCGTTGGTGCTGGCCTTGCTGCAAGTTGGCGGTCACCCTTCGAAAGCCAGTGTGGAAGTGATCGAACAGATCCGTTCGCTCAAAGGCGAGTTCAGTTTCGAGACCTACTTCTCGCTGTCCTGCCAGAACTGCCCGGACGTGGTCCAGGCGCTGAACCTGATGGCGGTGCTGAACCCGCATATTCGCCACGTGGCGATCGACGGCGCGCTGTTCCAGGCTGAAGTCGATGACCGTCAGATCATGGCGGTGCCGAGCATCTACCTCAACGGGGTCAACTTCGGTCAGGGCCGCATGGGCCTGGAAGAGATCCTCGCCAAGATCGACACCAGCGGTATCGAGCGTCAAGCCGAGAAAATCAGCGGCAAGGAAGCCTTTGACGTACTGGTCGTCGGCGGTGGCCCTGCCGGTGCGTCGGCCGCGATCTACGCTGCCCGCAAAGGCATTCGTACCGGTGTGGCGGCGGAGCGCTTTGGTGGGCAGGTGCTGGACACCATGGCCATCGAAAACTTCATCTCCGTGCAGGAAACCGAAGGGCCCAAGCTGGCCGTGGCCCTGGAAGAGCACGTCAAGCAATACGACGTCGACATCATGAACCTGCAACGTGCCGACAAACTGGTGCCGGGCAAGGAGGGGGAGTTGCACCAGATCCACTTCGCCAGCGGCGCCACCTTGAAAGCCAGGACCGTGATCCTGGCGACCGGTGCGCGGTGGCGTGAAATGAACGTCCCTGGCGAACAGCAGTACCGCAACAAAGGCGTGGCGTACTGCCCACACTGCGACGGTCCGCTGTTCAAGGGCAAGCGCGTGGCGGTGATCGGCGGCGGCAACTCGGGCGTCGAAGCGGCCATTGACCTCGCCGGTATCGTGTCCCACGTGACCTTGCTGGAGTTCGACGTACAGTTGCGTGCCGATGCAGTCTTGCAGCGCAAGTTGCACAGCCTGCCGAACGTAACAGTGATCACCAGTGCGCAAACCACCGAGGTGACCGGCGACGGGCAAAAGGTCAATGGACTGCGTTACAAGGATCGCAAGTCAGATGAACTTCGCACCGTCGAGCTGGAAGGTATTTTCGTGCAGATCGGTTTGCTGCCCAACACCGACTGGCTCAAAGGCACCATCGAGTTGTCGCCTCGCGGCGAGATCGTCGTTGATGCTCGCGGTGAGACGTCGATGCCGGGCGTGTTCGCTGCCGGCGACGTGACCACGGTGCCGTACAAGCAGATCGTGATTGCGGTAGGCGAGGGCGCCAAGGCTTCCTTGAGTGCATTCGATCACCTGATCCGCACCTCGGCCCCGGCATAAAAGCCGAGGGCTGAAAACACAAAAACCCCATGAGCGATCATGGGGTTTTTGCGTTTTGCACGAGCCAAATGTGGTTTGGTTTACATTGGGGCTGGCTGGATGATTTCCACCCAGTAGGCATCCGGATCCTTGATGAAGGCCAGGCTCTTCATGCGGCCATCGGTCAGGCGCTTCTGGAAGTCGCAGCCCAGTGCTTCAAAGCGCTCGCAGGCGGCGACGATGTCCGGGACCGAGATGCAGATATGACCAAAACCCCGCGGGTCGGTGTTGCCATTGTGGTAGGCAAACGCCGGATCATTCTCCGTGCCGTGGTTATGGGTCAGTTCCAGGATGCCTGGAATCGACTTCATCCATTCGGTGCGCGCAGCAGCGTCAGCCGGGATCTGGTCTTTGTCCACCAGCGCCAGGAAGTACAGGCTAAATTCCGCTTCCGGAAAATCGCGTTTTTCCACCAGTGAGAAACCGAGAATTCGCGTGTAGAAATCCAGCGACTTGGTGATGTCCTTGACCCGCAGCATGGTGTGGTTGAAGACAAACTTCTGCGTGGCAGTGTCAGGTTGGGCAGTGACGCCGGGGAAGGTATTCAAATCGTGCAGGCTCATGGGCCCTCCGGTCAATAAATGGGCTAGCGAATGGCAGCAATGATACGCAAGGGATCCGACATCACCAAACCCAAAGCGTCCGCTATTGCCTGACGGGCGGGGTGGGCCCAGACTTGTTGAATCAACCTTTGAGTACGACCTTGCGATGATTCGATTCTGTTTACTGATAAGCCTGCTGTCGGTAATCGCCGCCGCCCATGCAGAGCCCGCGCTGATCACCTGGCCCAGTGGCTGGGAAGTGGAGGCCGTGGCCCAGGCAGACGCTGCATCGAAAGTGTCGCGCCAACGTGCAGTAAAAAACGATGTGGGCGGTACCCCCGTGCTGGTGATGGAATTGACCATGACCCCAGTGGAACCCGGGCATCAGGTCAACCTGCAGGGCGTGTTGCTGGAGATGCGCAAGTCGCTGCAAAAGGACTTTTTCCAGGGCGGGTATCAAAGTGTTTGCAACAAGATCCACGACGCACGCTTGAGTGATTTGCAGGCGCTGGAGACAACTTGCACCGTCACCCAGAACGGACGACACGTGCTCTCTCAGACATTGGTCGCGGCCGTGGACGCGGATAACGCCTATGTACTTTCTTACGCCGGACAAGCCGAAGCGTACAAGGCCAGTCAGGACGAGATAGCTGCAGTTCGTAACAGTTTGAAACTTTAGTGGTGACTAAAAATTGGAGTAGGACAGCTCTAAAGAACTAAGCATAAAGTAGGTATCTAAACGTAAAAAAGCTATGCGTTGGCAGTAACACTGAAGGAGCGAGCTTGCTCGCGAAAAACGTCAACGATAACGCATGAGGCCTGACTAAGCGCGCTGTCTCTGAGTTCTTCGCGAGCAAGCTCGCTCCTGCAATGATCTTAGCCGCGAAGCCATGACTCAACCGTCGACGCCCCGTACTGTTCCTTCCATGATTTCAGGCCGCGGTGGTTGCCGCCCTTGGTTTCAATCAGTTCACCGGTGTGCGGGTTGTGATAGACCTTGAGCACGCGAGCGCGCCGGGTTTTCGGCGCAGACGCCCCCTGCAGGCCCGATTTTTCCGGGTTCGGATCGAGAATGGCGATCACATCCCGCAGGCTCTTGCCGTAGGTTTTCATCAGCCCCTGGAGCTTCTCTTCGAATTCCATTTCCTTCTTGAGTCCGGCGTCGTTCTTCAAGGTTTCCAGCTGCTTGAGCTGCTCCTGAAGGGCCTTTTCAGCTGCACGAAATTCAGCAAGTCTGGACAATATCTTCACTCCGATAGTTATGTGACTGATGCCAGCCGTAAATAAAGCTATAAGCCAGGCGCTTTGAAACGTCTCAGTGCTAATGGCTCGCTGGCGCATCTTTGTGCGAACAGTAAAAAGTGTAGTGGTTAATACGAAAAGAGTAAATCATGACTTTTTTACATGTAACAACAACCGCCTGTCGAAGTGTTCACGGGCGGCGTTCTTAGTATGCCGTTTGAGTCGATAAGTTAACGCCCTGTTAATGCGTTAATGAACTGTGCGCCCGGCATGGGTCGCGCAAACAGATAACCCTGCAGGAAGCCGACACCACGTGCGGTCAGATAATCACTCTGTTCTTCGGTTTCCACACCTTCTGCAACGATGTCCAGATTCAGCTTTACCGAGAGCTCGATGATGCTGTCGAGGATGTGCCGGGACAGCACGTCGGCGCCGATCATCGCGACGAAACTTTGATCGATCTTGAGGAAATCTACGTTGAACTGGCGCAGGTAGCCGAGGCTAGAATGGCCGGTGCCGAAGTCATCGATGGCGATTTTCACCCCCAGTTCATGCAGTTGTTCGAACAGCCTGTGAGTGATATCAGTGGGCTCGATCAGTTCTCGCTCCGTCAGTTCCAGCACCAGGCAGACTGAGCCCTGGGTGAAATGGCTGAGGAATTGGCGGCAATCGTTGATCAGTTGCAGGTCCTTGCAATGACGGGCGGTGATGTTGACGCTGATGCGCAAGGGTTGCTCGAATGCGCTGGCGATGGGCGCCAGCAGTTCGGCGGTTTGCTGCATCAGCGAGCGGGTCATGGGCACGATGAGCCCGGAGTGCTCGGCAAAGGGGATGAACAGGTCCGGCCGCACCAGGCCTTCTTTCGGATGGTTCCAGCGCATCAACACTTCGGCGCCAGACCACTGTTTACCGTCCCCCGACACGACCGGCTGGAAGTACGGAACAAACTCCCTGGCTTCCAGGGCCCGTTGCATCTCGACACTTGGCGACGTCGAGCGCTTCTGCAGAATGTGCCCGATCAGTCCGGACATCGCGCCAAAAAATATCAGCAGGCTGAACAGCGGAGGGTACTCGCTGCTGATGTAACGCCAGATCTCGCCTTCGCGCAAACCCGCAGTCACATGAAAGGCATAACGCTGCGAGTCCAGGGTGGTGTGCGCCACGGGCAGGACGGGCAGGGGGCCTTCGTGGATCTGCCCGTCGGCATCCAGCCATTGAGGACCTACTTGCAACAAAACGATGGTCTTGCGCCCGATCAGGCGCAGGATATTGCTCAGGTGGTAACCGTCCAGGATGCTCATCGCCCCCTGTTTGCCTTTGCTGAGTCGATACACCAGCAAAGCGGTATCAGGTGTCACCCGGTTGCCTTTCATCAGCAGTAACTGCCCGTGGCTATAATCACCCGGTGCTATTTTTTCGTGGGTTTCACCGAACAGCGAGCTGCAATAAATGGTGTCGTCCCACAACAGGTTCGTCGCGCGCACAAAGGGCCGGCGTGTGACTTGTTCGCGCAGGGCAAGATTGACGTCGGCACAGGGTTGCCCCGCCAGCGGCAGCAATTTTTCTGCGGCCTGGGCGGTGTTGTCGAGCATCAGGTCGAACTGGAGGACGGCTTCTTCGGCGGTCAGGCGCGAACCCTGTTCCAGAGTCCGCTGCGCTTGCAGGTAAAGAATGACGCCACCCAGCACGATGGGCAGCAGTGCGCTGAGCAGGGTCACGACAATCCGGGAGCTGCGTTTGCGGCGGGTCTTGGCGCTTAATGGCATTTTTGTAAACCCGGGTGACGGGATAGGGCTGTCAACGGCTGGCAGGACCATCACAGGCCCTCCAAAAGAGAGGCTGACAGCGGCCATGATAGTCGGCCTTTTGCCAGTCTGCCCGGAGGGATGCACCGCTTGCACAGCGGTGGTGAACAGGGATTTGATACACAGGGCGGACAAATATGTTTACGCTGTGTAGAATCGGGTTACGCATACAAGAATAATCGTCTTCTGGCAGCAGAAGCCTCGCCCGTCTTAACCTTGGGTCGACAATGAAGATATTTGGGTTTCAACTGATCTATGGTGACTTCCTCGCGCGCAGCGTGAGAGGTATCTCCTGCGCGCCGCCCGCCGACCTCAGCATCGCCAGCAACTAACATTTGTTAATTCTGAAAAGCATGATGAGGCGCCGACCATGGCAGATTTATACGAAAACCCAATGGGCCTGATGGGCTTTGAATTCATCGAATTCGCATCGCCAACCCCAAACACCTTGGAGCCGATCTTTGAGATCATGGGCTTCACCAAGGTGGCGACCCACCGTTCCAAGGACGTGCACCTGTATCGCCAGGGCGCAATCAACCTGATCCTCAACAATGAACCCAACAGCGTAGCCTCGTACTTCGCGGCCGAACACGGCCCGTCGGTGTGCGGCATGGCGTTCCGCGTCAAGGATTCGCAGAAAGCCTACAAGCGCGCGCTGGAACTTGGCGCCCAGCCGATCCACATCGAGACCGGCCCGATGGAGCTGCACCTGCCGGCCATCAAAGGTATTGGCGGCGCGCCGCTGTACTTGATCGACCGTTTCGGCGAGGGCAGTTCGATCTACGACATCGACTTCGTGTTCATCGAAGGCGTGGACCGCAATCCAGAAGGCGCGGGCCTGAAGATCATCGATCACCTGACTCACAACGTGTATCGCGGCCGCATGGCGTACTGGGCGAATTTCTACGAGAAGCTGTTCAACTTCCGCGAGATCCGCTACTTCGATATCAAGGGTGAATACACTGGCCTGACCTCCAAGGCCATGACCGCACCGGACGGCATGATCCGCATTCCGTTGAACGAAGAGTCGTCCAAGGGCGCCGGGCAGATCGAAGAATTCCTGATGCAGTTCAACGGCGAAGGCATCCAGCACGTGGCCTTCCTCAGCGACAACCTGATCGACACCTGGGACCGCCTGAAGAAGATTGGCATGCGCTTCATGACCGCGCCGCCTGAAACTTACTACGAGATGCTGGAAGGCCGTCTGCCGAACCATGGCGAGCCGGTTGATGAACTGCAAATGCGCGGGATCCTGCTCGACGGTTCGTCGGAGTCCGGCGACAAGCGCCTGCTGCTGCAGATCTTCTCGGAAACCCTGATGGGTCCGGTGTTCTTCGAATTCATCCAGCGCAAAGGCGATGATGGATTTGGCGAGGGCAACTTCAAGGCGCTGTTCGAATCGATCGAGCGTGATCAGGTTCGTCGTGGCGTGCTGTCCACTGACTGATTTGGTTTAGAACAAGAGATCGCAGCCTTCGGCAGCTCCTACAGGGTGAAAAAACCCATGTCGGAGCTGCCGAAGGCTGCGATCTTTTGCTTTCAAGGACGCCGCTGCCGCATCAAATGCTTGGACCCCTCAAACATCAACACCACCACTGCCAGCCAGATCGGTATGTAGGTCAGCCATTCCCCCTCCTTGATGCTTTCCCCCAGCAGCAACGCCACCCCCAGCAACAGCACCGGCTCAACATAACTGAGCAGCCCGAACAAGCTGAACGGCAACAACCGGCTGGCGATGATGTAGACCACCAGCGCCGACGCGCTGATAACCCCAAGCAGCGGAATCAGCAGCGACAACCACGGGTACTGATCAAACACCGCAAAGCCCTGATCGCCACTCTGCACAAACCAGAATGCCACCGGCAGGGTCAACGCCATGTCCAGCCACAGGCCGCCCAGGTTGTCTGACTTCAAGCGCTTTCGCAGGACAAAAAATGTCGGATAACCGACGCACACCAGCAGGGTAGCCCATGAAAAACCACCCACCTGGTACAGCTCGTTGATGACCCCGAGGCAGGCGAACACTACCGCGACTTTTTGCAGATAGGACAAGCGTTCGCCAAAGGCGATTCTTCCAGTGAGCACCATGGTCAGCGGCAACAGGAAGTACCCCAGCGAAACATCAAGGCTGTAGCCGTTGAGCGGCGCCCACATGAACAGCCACAGCTGCACGCCGAGCAGGGCAGAGGAGGCGACCAGGCCGGCAATAAGTTTCGGCTTGGCGATAAGTCGTCGCACCAGCTCGACCACCCGCTTCCACTCCCCGGACACCACCATGTACACAGTCATGCAGGGTACGGTCAGCAGCATCCGCCAGCCAAAAATCTCCACGCCGCTCAAGGGGGTGAGCAGCGAGGTGTAGTAATACATGACGGCAAACAGCACGGAGGCCGTGACCGATAGAGCGATACCTTTAGACAACGTGTCCTCGCGGCAGTGAAGGTATAACGGGGTATGGAGGATACGTGGTTTTCAGAATTTCTGTTGCCTGCCCCGATCGTCGATTTCACCACGGTACTGGCGCGTGGCGCGATTTGAGATAGGGTTGACTCAGGAACTCGCGCGATTGGAGAAATACATGCGCTATTCAGGCTTGACCCAACGCATCGCCGGTGAAGGCGCCGCGGCCTGGCAAATTCATAATCGCGCGCTGCAAATGCGCGAAGAGGGCGTCGACGTACTGCTGCTGTCGGTCGGCGACCCGGATTTCGATACACCCCGGCCCATCGTCCAGGCCGCCATCGACAGCTTGCTGGCGGGCGACACCCACTACTCGCAGGTGCGCGGCAGTCGGGGTTTGCGCGACAGCATTGCCCAGCGTCATCGGCGTCGAAGTGGACAGGTGGTGGACGCCGACCATGTGATCGTGATGCCCGGCGCGCAATGCGCGGTGTACTCGGTCGCGCAATGCCTGCTTGATCCGGGCGACGAAGTGATCGTCGCCGAGCCGATGTACGTGACGTATGAAGGGGTGTTCGGCGCGTGCGGGGCCACGGTGATGCCGGTGGCGGTGCGTCCGGAGAACGGCTTTCGGGTCGATCCGGCGGACGTGGCGGCCCGTATCACCCCCAGGACCCGGGCGCTGTTGCTCAACAGCCCGAACAACCCCTCCGGCGCCAGTCTGTCACTGATGATCTGGCAGGAACTGGCCTTGCTGTGTGTGCGACACGACCTTTGGTTGATCAGCGACGAGGTCTACGGTGATCTGCTGTACGAGGGTGAACATATCAGCCCGGCCAGTCTGCCGGGCATGGCCGAACGTACAGCGACCATCGGCAGCCTGTCCAAGTCCCACGCCATGACCGGCTGGCGAGTGGGTTGGGTGATCGGGCCCAAACTCTTGAACGATCATCTGGAGCATCTCTCGTTGAGCATGCTGTTTGGCATTCCGGAGTTCGTGCAAAAGGCGGCGCAACGGGCGCTGGATGAAGACCTTCCGGAGGTGGCGCTGATGCGCGATGAATATCGTCAGCGCCGCGACCTGGTGTGTACGAGCCTGAACCAATGCCCGGGTATCCGGGCCATTCAGCCCGATGGCGGAATGTTCGTGATGGTCGACGTGCGCGACACCGGGTTGTCCGCCCAGCATTTCGCCGAGCGGCTGCTGGAGGGGTATGGCGTATCGGTACTGGCGGGTGAGGCGTTCGGGCCGAGCGCGGCGGGGCATATCCGCATCGGGTTGGTGGTGGACCAGCGCAAGCTGGCGGATGCCTGTCGAAGGATTGCGCTGTGTGCAATCGACCTTCTGGAAGCGCGTCGGGCCTGAGAAAAGATCGCGGCCTGCGGCAGTTCCTGCAGGCGCTGCCGCAGGCTGCGATCGTTTGATCCTAATCTTTCCAGACCGAAGGATTCACCAGATTTGCCGGCCGCTCACCCGCCAAGGCGGCCAACAGATTGTCCACCGCACATCGAGCCATCGCCTCACGTGTCTCATGGGTCGCCGAGCCCATGTGCGGCGTTGCCACCACGTTATCCATCTGCAACAACGGCGAGTCCAGGTTCAGCGGCTCACGTTCAAACACATCCAGCCCCGCCGCGCGAATCCGCCCCGCACCCAATGCCTCGATCAACGCCGCTTCATCCACGACCTTGCCTCGGGAGATGTTGATGAAGATGCTTTGCGGGCGCATCAGGGCAAATTCCTCGGCGCCGATCAGTCGCTCGGTTTCAGCCGTCAGCGGCAGCGTCAGGCAGATGAAGTCCGCCTGTTGCAACAGCTCGCCCAGGCTGCGGTATTGCGCATTAAAACGCTGCTCTACCGCCGGTTTCGGCGAGTGGCTGTGGTAGATCACCGGCATGCCGAAACCGCAATGCCCACGCTGGGCCAGTGCCTCGCCGATGCGGCCCATGCCGATGATGCCCAGGGTTTTGCCGTGCACGTCGCTGCCAAAATGCGCGGGGCCGAGGTTACGACTCCATTGGCCTGCTCGAACCATGTTCGCCAGTTCCACTACGCGTCTGGCGGTCGCGAGAATCAACGCAAAACCGGTATCGGCGGTGGTTTCGGTGAGCACGTCTGGCGTGTTGCTCAGCAGGATGCGTCGCTCGGTCAGGTAGTCGATGTCGTAGTTGTCGACGCCCACCGAGACGCTGGCGATGGCTTCAAGGTCGGGCGCCAGATCCAGCAGCTCGGCATCCAGCTTCAGGCTGGCACCGAGCAAACCGTGGGCTCGGGGCAGGGCATCGCGCAATCGGGCGAGGCCATCGGCGTCGAGACTTTCAATCAGCGTCACTTCAGCCCGTTCGTGCAAACGAGCCATCAGCAGCGCCGAGAGTTTCTTGTATAGAACAACCTGCTTTTTCATTGTCGTCATCCAATCAGGAATGTGCGGCGGTGCGGGTTAATGCGACCGTGGGCCGCTCCCGGTCACTGGCGCCGGGCTTGAGGAAAATAGTCAGCACCACCGAGAGCATCAGCGCGCCGCTCATCAACAGGTAGGAAGCGCCGGGTGAACCCGTGGAACTGTTCAGATAGCCGACCAGGTAGGAACCGCCGAACGAACCGAGAGCACCCATGCTGTTGATCAGCGCCATCGCGCCGCCCGCCACGTTAGCCGGGAGGATTTCCGGGATGATCGCGAAGAATGGTCCGTAAGGCGCGTACATGCAGGCACCGGCAATCACCAGCAAGGTGTAGGACCACCAGAAATGTTCGGCGCCCAGGGCGTAGGATCCGTAGAAAGCGAACGAGGCGATCAGCAGTGGTGGCCAGACGAAGCGTTTACGTTTTTGCAGTTTGTCCGAGGCCCAGGACACCAGCAACATGCCGATGACGGCGGCCAGGTAGGGCAGCGCCGACAGCCAACCCGCTTCAATCATGTCCATTTGTGCACCGGCCTTGAGTATCGACGGCAGCCACAATACGAAGCCATAGACGCCGATGCTCCAGCAGAAGAACTGCAACGCGAGGATGATCACCCTTGGCGAGCGAAAGGCTTCGGCATAGTTTTTCACCGCCTTGATGCCGACTTGCTCGGCAGCCAAGGCGCTTTCCAGGTCGTGTTTTTCCTGGTCACTGAGCCATTTGGCCTGGGCCGGACGATCGTCGGCCAGGCGCCACCAGATGAAGGCCCACAGCACCGCAGGCAAGCCCTCGATGATGAACATCCAACGCCAGCTGTAGTGCTGGACCAGATACCCTGAGACCACCGACATCCACAGCATGGTCACCGGGTTGCCGAGGATCAGGAAGGTGTTGGCTCGCGAGCGTTCGGCGCGGGTGAACCAGTGGCACAGATAGATCAGCATCGCCGGCATCACCGCCGCCTCGACCACGCCGAGCATAAAGCGGATGACGATCAACCAATAGGCATTGGAGACGATTCCGGTCAGGGTCGCCAGGCCGCCCCAGAGGATCAGGCTGACGAAAATCAGTTTCTTCACGCTGTGTTTCTGCGCATAGATCGCCCCCGGCACCTGGAAGAAAAAGTAGCCGAGGAAGAACAGGGCGCCGAGCAGTGAGGACAGGCCCGGGGTAATCATCAGGTCGGCGGCCATGCCGGAGGCGGCGGCGAAGCCGTAATTGGCGCGATCCAGATACGCCAGACTGTAGGTGATGAACACGATGGGCATGATGTACCACCAGCGGCGGGCGGCGAGGGTTGCGGTTTTCATGGTGGTGCTCCTGAGCTTGTTGTTTTTGTCGCAGCAGGTAACGAATTCGAAATCTTCAGTGAATGGTCAGGCCTTATCGCGAGCAGGCTCGCTCCCACAGGGCATTTGGGTTGGAACCCGATCTTGTGTGGGAGCGAGCCCGCTTGCGTTGGCGGCCTCTAACTCAGCGCTCATCTCGGCCCGGGTAGGCAACCCCTCCATATCCCCCCGACTCTGCACCGCCCGGCTGCCAACCCAGTTGGCCCGCTTCACGGCCTCGGCAAAGCTGTGGTTTTCCAGCAAGGCGCTGATCATGCCCACAGCAAAGCCGTCACCGGCACCCACCGTGTCGACCACTGCCTGCACCGGCACGCCGGCGACAAAACCCTGATCCTGATGAGTTCGGTAATAGGCACCGTGCGGGCCCAGCTTGATCGCCACAGCCTCTACACCCTGGTCGAGGTAAAAAGCAGCGATATCGGCAGGGTCTTCGAAGCCGGTCAGCAACTGGCCTTCGCTCAAGCCCGGCAGCACCCAATGGGCGAGGGCTGCCAGGCGGTTGGTTTCGGTGACCATCTGTTGCGTGCTGGCCCACAGGCTCGGCCGCAGATTGGGGTCGAACGATACGCTGCGTCCTGCATCGCGCATGCGTGTCATCAATTCCAGCGACAGTTGCCGTGCGCTTGCCGACAGGGCCGCAGGAATACCGGTGGCGTGCAGGTGCCGGGCGTTCAGCAATTGGGGGACAATTGACTGCGGGGACAGGTGACTGGCGGCCGAACCACGGCGGAAATACTCCACTACCGGATCGCTGCCGTCCTCGGTGCGGGACTTGAGCTGGAATCCAGTTGGGTGCGCGGTATCAATGTCGACATGACGGCAGTCCAGTCCTTCCTTTTCAAGCGTGTCGATCACGAACCTGCCAAGTGAATCGGCACCGACCCTGCTAAGCCAGGCCACTTTGAATCCAAGCCGCGACAGGCCGATGGCGACGTTGCTGTCAGCCCCGGCGATGCGCTTGTGGAACCGGGTGATGCTGGCCAGGTCTCCGGGCTCTTCGGCGACAAACATCGCCATGGTCTCGCCAAACGACAGGATATCGATCTCAGACATGAGCGCTCTCCAGTCGCGATTGACCCAGGCGGGCGAGGGCGTCGACGTGTTCGCCGGTAAGTTGCGCGAGGTCGTCGCCCTGCAGTGGATACTCCACCGCCCGCATGACGCCTTGGGGCATGTGGCGCAGCAGTTGTTCCCATTGCTGCAGATCTGTTGCGGCGGGCGGTGTGGCAATCAGTTTGCCATCGGCCCGGCGCGTCACGGCCTTGCAGTGCACATAGCCGACGTGACGACCGAGCATTCGAGCGGCGCTTGCGGCGCACTGGTCCTGCCAGTGCCAGTTGCCGATATCGAAGGTCATTCTGATGGGCAGTTGGTGTTGCTCCACTTCGCCGAAAAAGCGCTGAAAGGGTTCGATGCGGCCACCGTGCAGGGTCTGGTCGTTTTCTACCAGCAGTTGCACGCCGCAGTGGCCCAGGGTACGGGCCAGACCTTGCAGGTCATTGTTATCAGTGAAATAACCCAGCGAGACTTTCAGCCATTTGGCTCCAAAGGCCTGGGCGCTGTGCAGGGCTGCCGTCAAAGCGGGATTAGGGTTTGAATGGCCCGCCAGCCATAGCTCCATGGGTGAGGAGTAGATGCTTTCCAGGCCATGGTTGGAGGTGGCTTGGGCCAGTTGCGTGGCGTGTTCGTGGGTCAGCAATTCCTCACGCCATTCAATGAGGGAAGCACCGGCGGCGGCGAGGATTTCGATGAAACTGCCTTGGCCTCGCTGGCGTACCAGTTCGGCGCCGTAGCTGGAAAGGCTGATGGAGACGGGTGATTTTTTCATTGTTATTTACCTCTGAAACCGGTTTCATTTTTGTACAAAAAAATAGTTTCTGGTGGGTGTTGCTGCAGGCTCCATCACCGGGAACTCCCGAGCGTCGAGCCCCGCACGATCAACTGCGCCGAAAAATCCAGCGTTCGAACCGGCCCAGCCTGCCCACGCAGTCGCTTGAGCAGGCACTCGAATGCACTTGCTCCAATTTGCGCGGTCGGCTGCGCAAGGGCGGTAATGCCACTGCCCACCAGCGGGTACCAATCCAGGTCGTCCAGGGCAATCAAGCCCACATTCGCAAACAGATCGCACTGCAGTTCCCGCAGTGCGTGGGTGCTGGCCAGTGCCGCAATGCCGTTGGCGCAGAAGAGCGCTTTCGGGCCGGGGCCAGGAGCGTCCAGGAAAGCCTTGAGATGAGCCGTGAGTTGGCTGCCGGTTTCGATAATTGCGCCTCGCAGTGAAGGCCGCTGGGCGACCTGCGATTTGAAACTGCTGACGCGCTCGATACGCGAACTGGTGCCGTCATATGGCTCGGTCACCAACAGTACATCGCGATAGCCCTGAGCTTCGAGGTGCTCGATGGCCATCTCGACCGCCTTCGAGTTATCCAGCCCGACCATGTCGCTTTCCAGGTGCTCGACCTTGCGATCCACCAGCACCAGGGGCATTTCCCGATGCAGTTCGTGCAATTCGTCGCGGTGATGGCCCAGGGTGTTAACGATCAAGCCTTCGATGTTGTACGAACGTAACAGGGCAAGGTGTTGGCGCTCCTGTTCGTCATCGCGATCGGTATTGCACACCACCAGGCTGTAGCCGTGCTGACGGCAGGCGGTTTCCACCCCGTGCATCACGGCAATCGAATAAGGGTTGCGGATGTCGGCCACCAGCATGCCGATGAGGCGCGTGCGTCCGCGCTTCAAGCCACGGGCCATCTGGTTTGGGCGGTAGCCCAGCTCGGCAATCGACTGCTCGATGCGCAACGCAATGGCATCGGAGAGCAAGCCGCGGTCTTCGCCAATGAATCGCGACACACTGGCCTTGGAAACCCTGGCGTGTTCAGCGACATCAAGCATGGTCACGCGGCTGCGCTGGGCGGCGGAAAAGTCGTTCACGGGTTGAAACCTTGTTATTGGATTTATAAGGCTGGGGCTTGGCGCTGAAACCGGTTTCAGGAAACACCAGGAATATGCCCTGCGTCAAGCCCCGGGCAAAATGTTCGTCGCCTTTTACCCAAACAATCCCGCCGCGATATTGATCGAAAAGCCCAATATCGCCGTATTAAATACAAATCCGACCAACGACTGCGCCAGCACGATCTTGCGCATATCGCGGGTGGCGACACCCACATCGGCGGTCTGCACCGCCACGCCGATGGTGAACGAGAAGTACAGGAAATCCCAATAGTTGGGCGTGGTCAGGCCCTCGGCGAATCGCAGTGCCGGGTCCTTGCCGCGCCAGGTGTAGAACAGGCGCGCGTAATGCACGCTGAATATCACGCCGATCAGCAGCCATGAGCCAATCACGGTCAGCGCAGTGAAGCCGTAGTGCAGCAGTCTGGTCGTGGTGTCCAGTTGCTTGCTGCCAGCCAGTTCGAAGGCGATGGTGGCCAGGCTGGCGATGGCGGCGATGCACACCACGAGCAGCACCAGACCGGCGTTTTCGTCTTCGACTTCAGCGATGCGCTTTACGTCAGGCGCTTTGGCGCGAGCGGTGAGCCAGAGCATCAGCACCAGGTAAGTCCAGACCCCGGCATTCCAGCCAAAGAGAATTTTGCTGATGATCGAATCGGCGGGAGCCAGGATGCCCACCGCAATGCCAAGGGTGGCGGCGGCGGACAGGCGCGGGTGGGTGCGGGCGAGGAAGGGCATAGCGGCTCACTGTAACAGGACGTCAGTGCACCATAGCGCGGTCCTGTTGCAGGAGCGAGCTTGCTCGCGATGGTCGTTAACGATGACGCTGGGAGCCTGACACCCAGCAGCGTTCTTGCGTTCATCGCGAGCAAGCTCGCTCCTACAACGGGGGGCGGCTATAGGTCCTTATGGCGCTTGCGCACCAGCTTCATCACCACCACAAAAAACACCGGCACAAACAACACCGCCAGGGTCGCGGTGATCATGCCGCCGATGACTCCGGTGCCGATCGCTTGCTGGCTGGCCGAGCTGGCGCCGGTGGCGATGGCCAACGGCACGACGCCGAGGATGAACGCCAGGGAGGTCATCACGATCGGCCGCAATCGCAGGCGTGCGGCTTGCAGGGTCGCGTCGATCAGGTCGTGACCTTCGTCATACAGGCTCTTGGCGAACTCGATGATCAGGATCGCGTTCTTCGCCGACAGGCCGATGATAGTGATCAACCCGACCTTGAAAAACACGTCGTTAGGCATTCCGCGCAACGTCACGGCCAGTACCGCGCCCAGCACGCCGAGCGGTACGACCAGGAGCACTGAAGTCGGAATCGACCAGCTCTCGTACAAGGCCGCCAGGCACAGGAACACGATCAGCAAGGACAATCCTAAAAGGATCGGCGCCTGGCTTCCGGACAGCCGTTCCTGCAGCGACAAGCCGGTCCATTCCTGGCCCAAACCCGCAGGTCCCAGCGCTACCAGGCGCTCGATCTCGGCCATGGCTTCGCCGGTGCTGTGCCCCGGCTTCGGTTCACCGGAAATGCTGATCGCCGGGTAGCCGTTGTAACGGGTCAGTTGCGCCGGGCCCTGTGTCCATTTGGCCTCGACGAAGGCCGACAGCGGCACCATTTTTCCGGCGTTGTTGCGCACGTGCATTTGCAACAGGTCCGCCACCTGGCTGCGCTGATCGCCTTCGGCCTGGACCACCACCCGTTGCATGCGCCCCTGATTGGGAAAATCGTTGACGTAGCTGGAGCCGACGGCGGTGGACAATACATTGCCGATTTCGGCGAACGACACGCCCAGGGCGTTGGCCTGCTTGCGGTCGACGATCAATTGAACCTGCGGTGCCTCGGCCAGGGTGCTTTCGCGCACGTTCATCAGGATTGGGCTTTTCTCTGCTGCCTCCAGCAACTCGGTGCGTGCCTGCATCAGCGTGGCATGACCGAGGCCGCCACGATCCTGCAGGCGGAACTCGAAACCACTGGAAGTGCCCAGGCCATCCACCGGTGGGGGCAGCACCGAGAACGCCACGGCGTCCTTGATCTGGCTCAGGGCGATGTTGGCCCGGTCGGCAATCGAGCTCGCCGAATCGTCGCTGCCGCGTTCGGACCAGTCTTTCAACGTGGTGAATGCCAGCGCCGCGTTCTGCCCGCTGCCGGAAAAACTGAAGCCGAGGATCACCGTACTGTCGCCCACTCCGGGCTCCTTGGCGTTATGCGCTTCGATCTGCTCGACCACTGCGACTGTACGGTTCTTGCTCGCACCCGGCGGCAGTTGTACGTCGGTGATGGTGTAGCCCTGGTCCTCCACCGGGAGGAACGAGGAGGGCAGGCGTACGAAGCAAATACCCAGGGCGATCAGCAGCACGCCGTAGATCAGCAGATAGCGCCCTGTACGTTTGAGCGCGTAAGCGACCCAGGCTTGATAACGTTCGGTCAGTTGCTCGAAACGTCGATTGAACCAGCCGAAGAAACCGCGCTTTTCATGATGCTCACCCTTGGCGATCGGCTTGAGCAAGGTCGCGCACAGGGCCGGGGTCAAGGTCAGGGCGAGGAACGCCGAGAACAGGATCGAGGTGGCCATCGACAGGGAGAACTGCCGGTAGATCACCCCGACCGAGCCCTGCATGAACGCCATCGGAATGAACACGGCCACCAGCACCAGGGTGATGCCGATGATCGCCCCGGTGATCTGCTGCATCGCCTTGCGCGTCGCTTCCTTGGGCGACAGGCCCTCGGTGACCATGATGCGCTCGACGTTCTCCACCACTACGATGGCGTCATCCACCAGTATGCCGATGGCCAGCACCATGCCGAACATGGTTAGCACGTTGATCGAGAAGCCCAAAGCCAACATGGTGGCGAAGGTACCCATCAGTGCGACCGGCACTACCAGGGTCGGGATCAGCGTGTAGCGAATGTTCTGCAGGAACAGGAACATCACCGCAAACACCAGCACCATGGCTTCGACCAGGGTGTAGACGACCTTGGTGATCGAGACCTTGACGAAGGGTGAGGTGTCGTAAGGGATCTTGTATTCAACGCCTGCCGGGAAATACCGCGCCAGCTCATCCATCTTGGCCCGCACCAGGGTCGCGGTTTTCAGGGCGTTGGCGCTCGGCGCCAGCTGCACGCTGACGGCGGTCGACGGCTTGCCGTTCAGGCGGGTGCCGAACTGGTATTCCTGGCTGCCGATTTCCACCCGGGCGACATCACCGATGCGCACGGTGGAGCCGTCGGGATTGGCCTTGAGCACGATGTCGGCGAATTCTTCCGGGGTCGAGAGCTGGCCTTTGACCAGAATGGTCGCAGTGATTTCCTGGGTGCTGCGGGTTGGCAAGTCGCCAATGCTGCCGGCCGAGACCTGGGCATTCTGTGCAACGATGGCAGCGTTGACGTCAGCTGGGGTCAGGTTGAAACCGATCAGCTTCTGCGGGTCGATCCAGATACGCATGGCTCGCTCGGAACCGTATAGCTGCGCCTTGCCGACGCCGTCCAGGCGCTTGATTTCGTTCATCACGTTGCGCGCCAGGTAATCGCTGAGCGCAGTCTGGTCGAGCTTGCCGTCGCTGGAGGTCAGGGTGATCAACAGCAAAAAGCCGGAGGACACTTTTTCTACCTGCAAACCCTGCTGGTTCACTGCCTGGGGCAGTCGCGACTCGACCACTTTCAAGCGGTTCTGCACGTCGACCTGGGCCAGCTCCGGGTTGGTGCCGGGCTGGAAAGTGGCCTTGATCGTCGCACTGCCCAAGTTGCTCTGGGACTCGAAATACAGCAGATTGTCAGCGCCGTTGAGCTCTTCCTCGATCAGGCTGACCACGCTCTCGTCGATGGTCTGCGCCGATGCTCCGGGGTAAACGGCATAGATTTCCACCTGCGGCGGCGCGACATCGGGGTACTGCGCCACCGGCAACTGCGGGATGGCCAGGGCGCCCGCCAGCAGAATGAACAGGGCGACTACCCAGGCGAAAATCGGGCGGTCGATAAAGAACTGCGGCATAAAAAAGCGTCCTGCTTACTGGCCAGAAACCTGGGCAAGTGGAAGAGGGGTGTCGTCGATCTGGACTTTCTCACCGGTACGGGCGTGCTGCAGGCCTTCGATGACGATGCGGTCGCCCGGCTTCAGGCCACCGGTGACGATCCAGCGATCGTTCTGCACGGCCCCCAGTTCAACCGGCTGCTGGCCGACGCGCTGTTCGCCATCGAGCAACAACACCTGGGCCACGCCGGCGCTGTCGCGCTGGATGGCCCGCTGCGGCACGCTGATGCCCTGCTGGTCGATGGCCTGTTCCAGGCGCACCCGCACGAAACTACCGGGCAACAAATCGAGATCCGGGTTGGGGAATTCGCTGCGCAGGGTGATCTGGCCGGTGCCCGGGTCCACCGTGATATCGGTGAACAGAAGCTTGCCCGGCAGCGGGTAGAGGCTGCCGTCGTCCTGGATCAGCGTAGCCTTGGCCTGGCCCTGACCTACCTGCTGCAACTGACCGGAGCGAAACGCACGGCGCAGGTCGTTGAGCTCGCGGGTCGATTGCGTCAGGTCGGCATGGATCGGGTTGAGCTGCTGGATCAATGCCAGGGGCGTGGTTTCGTTCTGCCCCACCAGGGCGCCTTCCGTGACCAGGGCGCGGCCGATGCGACCGGAAATCGGTGCAGTGACTGTGGCGTAGCCGAGGTTGAGGCGGGCGCGCTCGACCGCGGCCTTGTTGCCGGCGACGTCGGCAGCAGTTTGTCGCACGGCGGCCCGGGCGTTGTCGTAATCCTGGCCGCTGATAGCGTTGCCATCCACCAGCTGGGCGTAGCGCTGCTCCTGCAAGCGCGCCTGGAACGCGTTGGCCTCGGCCTTGCGCAGCGCAGCCTCGGCGCTATCGAGGTCAGCCTTGAACGGCGCCGGGTCGATACGAAACAGTACGTCCCCCTGCTTGACGTCGCTGCCTTCGCGAAAGGTCCGTTGCAACACCACGCCAGGGACCCGGGCGCGGACTTCGGCCATGCGCGGCGCGGCAATCCGCCCGCTCAGTTCGCTGGTAATCGACAGTGGCCGCGCCTCGATGGTTTCAATGCGCACGGTAGCCAGTGGCGCCGTCTCTTCGGCGATCGACGACTTGTCACAGGCGCACAGCGTCAGCGCAAGTGCAATCAGACTGAGCCTGGCGAGCAGTTTCTTTGACATGTATTACCCCAATAGTGACCCCCCGGCATCCTACGGGGAGGGGGCGAGAGTAGCGGTGAAGCTTTGTACGTGCAGTGTGAAATTGTGTAAGGGTTTTACTCAGGAGTGGGTGATGGCGTATATCCTGCAGGCCTTGATTCCTATTGCGTCTGTCATGCCGCTTTCGCGAGCAAGCCCGCTCCCGCAGTGGATCTGTGGTGTACACAGGATTTGTGTCCAACGAGAATCCCTGGGAGCAAGGCTTGCCCGCGATCGCAATTTCACAGTCGCCATCGCACTTTCTGGAAACACCCCATGCCCAACATCCTCCTGGTCGAAGACGACACCGCGCTCGCCGAGCTGATTGCCAGCTATCTGGAACGTAATGGCTACTCCGTCAGCGTGATCAGCCGTGGTGATCATGTGCGCGAGCGCGCGCGGCTCAATCCGCCGGATCTGGTGATCCTTGACCTGATGCTGCCGGGGCTCGATGGCTTGCAGGTCTGCCGCCTGCTGCGCGCCGACTCGGCGACCTTGCCGATCCTGATGCTCACCGCCCGGGACGACAGCCACGACCAGGTCCTGGGCCTGGAAATGGGCGCCGACGATTATGTCACCAAGCCCTGCGAGCCCCGGGTGCTGCTGGCCCGGGTGCGCACGCTGTTGCGCCGCAGCAGCCTGGGCGAGCCGCAGACCGCCAACGACCGGATCCTCATGGGCAACCTGTGCATCGACCTGTCCGAGCGCACCGTGACCTGGCGTGGGCAACTCGTGGAACTGTCCAGCGGCGAGTACAACCTGCTGGTGGTACTGGCCCGGCACGCGGGCGAAGTGTTGAGCCGCGACCAGATCCTGCAACGTCTGCGTGGCATCGAGTTCAACGGCACCGACCGTTCGGTGGACGTGGCGATTTCCAAGCTGCGGCGCAAGTTCGACGACACCGCCGCCGAGGCGCGCAAGATCAAGACGGTGTGGGGCAAGGGCTACCTGTTCAGCCGCTCCGAGTGGGAATGCTGAAGCCATGTTCAGAATCCTGTTCCGCCTGTACCTGGTCACGATCGTCTCCTACAGCGCGGCGATTTACCTGGTACCGGACCTGGTGATCAAACTGTTTCACGAGCGCTTTGTCAGCTACAACCTCGACTATTCCCGCGGCCTGCAAAGCCTGATCGTCAAGCAGTTTCATGGCGTGCCGCAGGAGCAGTGGCCTGGCCTGGCCGAACAGATGGACAAGGAGTTCGCGCCGCTGCACATCGTACTGTCACCCATCGACGACGCTGATTTCTCTCCGGCGGAGCGCCAACGCCTGCAGCGCGGCGAGAAGGTTGTGCGCATCGGTGACTGGGGCTGGCGCACCCTGGCGGTGGCGCCTCTGAACGAGCAAACCGTGGTCAAGATGGTGGTGCCGCCGGATCCGCTGGACGTCAACCTGTTGTACTGGAGCATTAACCTCCTGATAGGCGCGACCATGCTCGCCTGCCTGTTACTGTGGCTGCGCGCGCACTGGCGTGATCTGGAGCGCCTCAAGGGTACCGCCGAACGTTTCGGCAAAGGACAACTGAGTGAGCGCACGAATATTTCGCCGCGCTCCAACATCGGCAGCCTGGCGAACGTGTTTGACACCATGGCCAGTGACATCGAAAGCCTGCTCAACCAGCAGCGAGACCTGCTCAATGCCGTCTCTCACGAACTGCGCACGCCCCTCACACGCCTGGATTTCGGCCTGGCGCTGGCACTCTCCGATGATTTGCCAGCGGCCACTCGCGAGCGCTTGCAAGGCTTGGTGGCACACATTCGCGAACTGGATGAACTGGTGCTGGAGTTGCTGTCCTACAGCCGCCTGCAAAATCCTGCGCGTCTGCCTGAGCAAGTCGAGGTCTCGCTGGATGAGTTCATCGACAGCGTGCTGGGCAGTGTCGACGAAGAGCTGGAGTCGCCGGACATCGTCATCGATGTGTGGCTGCATGGCCAGCTTGAGCGCTTCAGCCTCGACCCACGCCTCACCGCGCGGGCGCTGCAGAACCTATTGCGCAATGCCATGCGCTATTGCGAGAAACGTATCCAGGTCAGCGTGCAGGTGCTGGCGCACGGTTGCGAGATCTGGGTGGATGACGACGGGATCGGAATCCCTGACGACGAACGTGAGCGAATTTTCGAACCCTTCTACCGGCTTGATCGCAGCCGCGATCGCGCCACCGGAGGCTTTGGGCTGGGCCTGGCCATCAGCCGTCGAGCCCTGGAGGCCCAAAGCGGCACACTTACGGTGGAGGCTTCGCCCCTGGGCGGCGCCCGGTTCAGGTTGTGGTTGCCGAACGTAGCATGAGATGGACGAACGGCCCCGCCAAGGGCCAGGGCCTGGTGCTGATTCAGCCTGCGGCGTCGCTGCCGTTTCAGGTTTTCGATGAGGCGTTGATCGCCTCGGCCAGATCCTGATAGGCCTCGCAGCGGGTGTTGCCGCAGATGGACTTGATCTGCTGCAACTGTTCCTGTGCCAGGTCCAGTCGGCCCTTGATCACATAGGCTTCGCCTAGGTATTCGCGGACCTGTGCATACTGCGGGTCAAGTTTGACCGACTGCAGGTAATAGCCGATGCCTTCGTCGGTGCGCCCCAGTTTGCGCGTGGCGTACCCGCGATAGTTCAGTGCCTTGGCGGTGTTGGGTTGTTTCAGCGTGTCGAGCAGCGCCAGGGCTTCTTCGTAGCGACCATCCTTGGCCAGGCGATAGGCGTAAGTGGTGCGGTCGGCGTCAGGCAGCAGGCTGCTGTCTTGCATCAGGCATTTTTGCTGCTTGCTGTCCCAGACCTGGCCTTTGGGACAATTGGGCTTGGCCGGCTCCTCGTCTTCGTCAGCGTTGGCGAAGGCAAGGGAGCTGGATAGCGCAGCGGCCAGCAGCAGGGGGGAGCACCAGGCAAGACGAGTATTCATGAGCCAATCCTCAGGGGTGATACTTATAGAACATCGCCGCGCCGGCAAATGTTCATTTCTTTGCAGCGCTCCCTGTAAGCAAAGCTCAAATGATGGTGTCCTGCCTGACTGCTGATCAGGTCAGCAGGCGGATCGGTGCTCCCGTTGCCCAGGCCTGGATGTCTTCAATCATCTGAGAAAAGAACAGCTGATAGTTCTGCCGGCTCACGTAGCCCACATGCGGTGTTGCCAACACAGTGTCGAGTGTTCGGAACGGGTGATGGGCTGGCAAGGGTTCTTGTTCGAACACATCCAGGGCCGCGCCGCCCAATTGCTGTTTTTGCAACGCCTTGATCAGCGCCGCCTCGTCCACGATCGGTCCGCGTGCGGTATTGACCAGCAGCGAGTGGGGCTGCATCCACCCCAGCGCCTCGGCGTCCACCAGCCCACGGCTGCGCTCGCTGAGTACCAGATGCACCGACAGTACGTCGGCCTGCTCGAACAACTGCTGCTTGCTGACATGAGTCACGCCGACGGCCGCCGCTCGCTCGGGGGTCAGGTTTTCGCTCCAGGCGATCACCCGCATGCCGAAGGCCTGGCCGAAACCGGCGACTTTCTGGCCGATGCTGCCGAGGCCCAGAATGCCCAAGGTCTTGCCGTGCAGATCGCCCCCCAGGCCTTGCTGCCAGTGGCCGGCCCGCAGGGCGTTGGCTTCGGCGAGCAGATTGCGCGTGGCCGCCATGATCAACGCCCAGGTCAACTCCGGTGCGGCGTGCTTGTAACTGTCGCTGCCGCAGACCTGAATTCCCAGGGCTGCCGCGGCCTTGAGGTCCAGGGCCGCATTGCGCATGCCCCCGGTCACCAGCAGCTTGAGGTTGGGCAGGCGGCGCAGCAGGTCTTCATCGAAGCGCGTGCGCTCACGCATCACGCAGATCACCTGGAAGGCCTGCAGGCGCTGAGCGAGGGTGGCGTTATCGGCCGGGAAGTCGTGAAGGAAACTCACCAGGCCAATGGCGTCCAGTGCTGTCCAGTCCACCACGTCGCGCGCCACGTCCTGCCAGTCATCGAGCACCGCAATCTGCACAGCCATTGGCCTTACCTCATCAAGGAACGGAGTTGGTCTTGCTTAACCAGGCGAGCAAGGCCTGATGAAATTTTTCCGGTTCTTCCATTTGCGGTGCATGGCCCATGCCGGGGAATTCCACCAGGGTCGACTGTGGAATCAGTTTGGCCACTTCTTTGCCCAGCACTTCGTAATGGCCGATTTTCGCCTTGACCTGCGGCGGTGCGATGTCCTTGCCGATGGCCGTGGTATCGGACGTGCCTATCAGCAACAGGGTGGGCACCTTAAGGTCCTTGAATTCGTAGTACACCGGCTGGGTGAAGATCATGTCGTAGATCAGCGCCGAATTCCACGCCACCTGGGTCTTGCCCGGCCCTTTGGCCAGGCCTGCATACATGTCGACCCAACGGTCGTATTCAGGCTTCCAGCGCCCGTCATAGTAGGTGCTGCGCTCGTAGTCGCGAATGCCTTGTGCGGTTACTTTCAGCTCACGCTCATACCATTGGTCCACGGTGCGATAGGGCACGCCGAGGGCTTTCCAGTCTTCAAGGCCAATGGGGTTCACCATGGCCAGTTGATCGACCTGTTCGGGGTATTGCAGCGCGTAGCGGGTGGCGAGCATGCCGCCGGTGGAATGCCCCAGCAGGGTCGCCTTCTGGATGCCCAGGGCCTTGAGCAGTTGCTGGGTATTGGTCGCCAGTTGCTGGAAGCTGTACTGATAATGTGCTGGCTTGCTTGAGGTGCAGAAGCCAATCTGGTCCGGTGCGATGACCCGGTACCCGGCTTTGCTCAGCGCCTTGATCGAGGTGTCCCAGGTCGCGCCGCAGAAGTTCTTGCCATGCATCAGCACCACGCTGCGGCCGTTGGCCTTGCCTTCGGCGGCGACGTCCATGTAGCCCATCTGCAGGGATTCACCTTGGGACTCAAAGGCAAAATGCTTCACCGTGTAGGGGTACTCGAAGCCCTGCAATTGCGGGCCATATTCCGGACCTTCGGCGTAGGCAAGAGCCGGCAGCGCAGCGCTCAACAGCAGGCCGGGCAGCCAGCGGGAAAAGGCGAGGGACATGGGTGAACTCCTTGGTAATCGACCGATCCTGGGACGGCCTCATTAGGGCAACATTAAACAGGCAATACGCGGGGCCGATCGTTCAACCGGCCAAGCCCAGGGTCGCCACGGCCACTACACCGTAACGCGCGCCCTTGGCGAAAGTGACAATCAGCAGGAATCGGCCCAATGGCTCACGCATTACGCCAGCCACCAGGGTCAGCGGGTCGCCGATAATCGGCAGCCAACTGAGCAGCAGCGACCAATGGCCATAACGCTGGTAGTGCACCCGGGCTTTTTCCAGGTGTCGGGGGCTCACCGGAAACCAGCGACGATCACGAAAGCGCTCGATACCGCGCCCCAGCCACCAGTTCACCAATGACCCCAGGACGTTGCCCAGGGTCGCGACCGCCAGCAGCACCCAAAGCCAGTACTTGCCGCTGAGCAGCAAACTCACCAGCAGGGCTTCCGATTGCAACGGCAGCAAGGTGGCGGCGCCGAACGCGGCGAGGAAAAGCCCCAGGTAGGCGCCGACAATCACTTGGCCGGATAGTCCGCCACCACCACGTCAGCGCCAGCCTTGTTCAGGCCGATCACCTGATAGGCGTCGCTCATGCCGTCCATTTCCATTCCGGGCGAACCCATGGGCATGCCGGGGGCGGCCACGCCCAGCAAATCGTCGCGCTTGCTCAAGGCCAGCACCTGATCGGCCGGCACGTGGCCCTCGACAAATTTGCCATTGATGAGCCCGGTGTGGCAGGACGCCAGGCGTGGCGGAACGCCGTGTTTCTGTTTGAACGCGCTCATGTCGGCCTCAACATGGTCCTCGACCTTGAAACCATTGGCTTCCAGGTGGCTGATCCACTTTTTGCAGCAGCCGCAGTTGGCGTCACGATGGACCTCGATTGGGATGAGGTCGGCGGCCTGGGCCAGGGAAGAAATGAACAAGGCGCTCAAGGCAGCCAGTCGCAGGTGGGTTCGCATGGGGAGTCTCGTCTCGAATTGCGGCCGGGAACATGCATTTTGACCTTTTTCGACGGCCAGGCCTTCAATGAGTGTTTCCAAGTGCTACAAAATGCGCAGGAAGGATCAAGGCGGATCCATCCTGAGGCAAAACCTGGGGTGCAACTGCACCGCAAACCATCGGTGCCGGCTGGAATCGAGTCCTGTAACATGATGACCCGCCTGTACCCCGACAGGCAGGCGGCTATATTTTCACGTTCAGGAATTACCCATGACCCAGTCACAACGTTTGAAGTATTCGATTTTGATCTCGCTGATAGTGCTGGCGATCATGTTTGGCTTGTCTTATCTGCAGAACACCGGCGTCATCGGCGAAAAAACCTTCCAGTACATCGCCATTGGCGTGGCGGTGCTGGTGGTGGTGATCAACGGCGTGATGCGTCGCAAGGTCAAGCCCTGAACGGCGCACACCGGATGCTTATTCGCCGTGCAATGCGGCGAATGCCTGGGGATTGAGGCTGTAGCTCTTGTCCGGGTTGAGGTTGATAACCCCTTCGCTGCACAAGCGTTTCAACACTTCGCGCACGCTGAGAAAGGACAGGGGGATATCCAGGTCCAGCAGTTGGCTGTGCACCCCGCGCACGCCCAGGGAACGCTCCTGTTCGGCGGCGCTCAACAGGGCGTCGATGACTTTGAGGCGGATCAGGCTGGTGCGCAGGCCGAAGCTCTTGAGCAGGACCCTGATGCGTTCGTTGCCATGGCGATCGGTACGTTGATCGAAAACGCCGGCACCAATGGATGTTCCCATTGGCGCAATGCTACCGTCCGTTGGCAGTTGCGAGTTGTACATGCAAAAACTCCTTTTCCGAGCTTTGTCCGGTAAATGATGGGTGCTCTCATTTAATAAGACGGATGAGATGGCCAAATCATGAAGGCTCAAATGTAGAAATTTTGTCGACGCCATGTCGGCAAGGTGTGAGCGGCCTTGAAGACGGGGTTGCAGGCGCTAAATTTTTGCCCGGGATTTTCGTTCTTGGGGGAAGGCCAGTCGCGTACGTACAGTCAATGACTGGCATTTTCGATCAGGAGCGAGCGTGATTATTTCCCGGCAGTTGACCCGATTGAGCCTTGCGGGTGTATTGGCAGCGGTGAACGTTGCGGCAAGCGCGCAGCCGAACGAGGCCACCGCAGATATCCGGCGCACCAGTTTTGGCGTACCGCACATTCGCGCCGACAACGAGCGCGGCCTGGGCTACGGCATCGGTTATGCCTATGCGCAAGATAATCTGTGCTTGCTGGCGAACGAGATTGTCACGGTCAATGGCGAGCGCTCGCGCTACTTCGGCCCGACCCAGTTGACCGTGGAAGAGCGGGAGAACCAGGTCAGCGACGTGTTTTTCACCTGGCTCAACACGCCCCAGGCGGTTGCCGCATTCTGGCAGGCGCAAACGCCCCCCGTGCGCGACCTGGTGGAAGGTTATGTGGCAGGCTTCAACCGTTCCCTGAAAGAAACCCGGGCCAAGGGCCTGCCCCCGCAGTGCCAGGGCGAATGGGTGCGCGACATCACCACGCAGGATCTGGTCAAGCTGACCCGGCGCTTGCTAGTCGAGGGAGGGGTTGGTCAGTTTGCCGAAGCACTGGCGGGTGCCTCGCCGCCCCAGGCAGGCGCTGCACAGGCCGGCCCGCCGGCTTCGTTCCAGGTGGCGTCCACGCGCCTGCAGCGTTTTGCCCTGGATCGCGGCAGTAACGCCGTGGCCGTGGGTAGCGAGCGTTCCTTCAACGGGCGCGGGATGTTGCTGGCCAACCCGCACTTTCCCTGGGTCGGCGGCATGCGCTTCTACCAGATGCACCTGACCATTCCCGGCCAGCTGGACGTGATGGGCGCCGCGTTGCCTGGGCTGCCGATGATCAACATCGGTTTCAACCAGCACCTGGCCTGGACCCACACGGTGGATTCGTCCAAACACTTTACCTTGTACCGCCTGCAGCTCGATCCCAAGAACCCGACCCGCTATTTGCTGGATGGCAACTCGCTGCCGATGACCCGGCAGACCGTGACGGTAAAGGCAAAAACTGCGGACGGTCAGGTGCAGCCGATGACACGCGAAGTCTACAGCTCGCGATTCGGCCCCGTGGTGCAATGGCCCGGCAAGCTGGACTGGGATTCGCAGTTCGCCTACAGCCTGCGCGATGCCAACCTGGAAAACGATCGGGTGTTACAGCAGTGGTACTCGATGAACCGCGCAACCAGCCTTGGCCAGTTGCAAGCGTCAGTGCACAAGATCCAGGGTATCCCCTGGGTCAACACTCTGGCCGCCGATGATCAGGGCCAGACGCTCTACATGAACCTTTCGGTCGTGCCCAACGTGAATGCCGCGAAACTGGCGGCGTGCAGCGACCCGCGCGCCGGCCTGCAGATGATCGTGCTCGATGGTTCTCGCAGCGAATGCGCGTGGGACATCGATCCCCAGGCTGTGCAACCCGGTATTTATGCCGCTGCCGACTTACCGCAACTGCTGCGAAAGGACTTCGTGCAGCACGCCAACGACTCGGCGTGGATGGTCAACCCGGCGCAACCGCTGACTGGATTCTCCCCGTTGATCAGCCAGCAGGAGCAGCCGCTGGGGCTGCGTTCGCGCTTCGCGCTGGAGCGCCTGCAGGCCTTGGCACAGGGGCGTATTGGCGCCGCCGACCTGCAACGCATGGTGCTGGATGATGAGGTCTACCTCGCCGGCCTGGTGATGCCGGATATGCTGCAGCTATGCGCTTCAGGCCAAGGGGCTGATGAGCAGCAACTCGCCGCGGTATGCAGTAGCCTCAAAGTCTGGGACCGCAGGGCGAATCTGGACAGTGGTATCGGATTTGTGCACTTCCAGAACCTGATGCAGGCGCTGCAGGAGTCGCCTGATGCATGGCGTGTGGGTTTCGATCCACAAGACCCGCAGCACACGCCGCGCGGGCTGCGGGTGGATGAGCCGCAGGTTGCCGAAACGATTCGTGGAGCGATGTTGGGGTCGTTGGAGCAGACGGCCAAAATGGGCTTGAACGAGCACAGTCGCTGGGGCGACATTCAGGTGGCCAGCAGTGGCGGGCAGCAGACGCCGATCCATGGCGGGCCAGGCACCTTGGGTGTGTACAACGCGATACAGAGCGTGCCCAGGAGTGACGGCCGGCTCGAGGTGGTCAGCGGCACCAGTTACCTGCAGGTGGTGACCTTCGATGAAAAGGGGCCACACGCCCAGGGACTGCTGGCGTTTTCGCTGTCCAGCGATCCCCAGTCAAAGCATTCGCGGGATCAGACCGAGGCGTTTTCCCGGAAGAAGCTCAGCGTCTTGCCGTTTACCCAACAGCAGATCGAGGCAGATCCGCAGTATCGGGTCGAGCGGATCAGTGAGGGGGATGGCCGGTAGGCGCGACCCTGTGAGAGCGAGTCTTTGCACATGAGCCTTTGGGAAACACTACGTGGGAGCGAGCCTGCTCGCGATAGCGGACTCACAGGCAGCAATGATGCCGAACCCGACAGCCTAATCGCGAGCCTGGTCGCTCCGGCAGGGGGCAAGTATCAGATTTTTGGGGCCTGTTGCGGCATGGCGTTGAGCACCGGGTTACCGTCCTTGTTGCGGGTCACGTACACCGGCAGCACCTTGGGCAGCGAGGCCACCAAAGAATTGAGCTCCTTGATGTTGTAGATTCCGCCGATCCGCAGCGCACCGGTGTTGTGGTCGGCGACCGCCAGGGGTTTGCTTAGATAGCGGTTGATCAAGGGCAGGGCGTTGCTCAGCGTCAGGTCATCGAGCACCAGCTTGCCGCTGCGCCAGGCCAGCGAGTTGTCGTTGTCGTAGGTCTGGCTGATGCGCGCAGTGTAGTCTCCGCGACCATAGCTGGCCTGCATGGCAGGACCCAGGCGCAGGCCATCACCTGGAAGGTCATCGTTACTGCTGACCAGCACCGAACCCTCGACCAGGTTCACCCGTACCTGATTCTCATACATCCAGACATTGAATTGAGTCCCGGTGACCCGAATCCGCCCGTCAGCGGCCTTCACGATGAACGGGTGGCTCGTGTCGTGGCTGACTTTGAAAAAGGCCTCACCCTTGTTCAAGGTAACGCGGCGCTGATCCTTGTAGTTGGTGAAAGTCAGGTTACTGCCCAGGTTCAGCTCGACTTCGCTGCCATCACTGAGGGTCACATGGCGCACCGTATCGCCCGCTTCAATGTGCTCGTAGGCATTGGGCAGCCAACCGAGGTTCCAGCCGCTGTAGGCGGCCAACGGTAGCGCCACCGCACAGACCGCTGCTGCAATACCGAAGGTTCGCCAAGGGGAGGCAGGCTTGAAGGGGAGGGCAGCCGCACCTTCGGTGGCCGGACGCGGCAGGTCACCAGCGACTTCCCAGATCTCCAGCATCGCTTCGTACTCAACCGCGTGCAGCGGATGAGCATCCCGCCACTGCTCAAACGCCAGGCGCTCTTGCGCGGTGCAGTCGATGGCATGCAGACGCATGCACCAGTGCGCCGCGGCATCGGTAATGGCGTCATATTCGGCTTGCGGAAGGGGGGTGTTGGTCATTGACTCATCCTGATTTCGTGCATTCTAACCTTTGCAGGAAGTCGGCGAGAACACCGTCATGGCAATTACCCATCAAACAGCAATGTTTTTCATTTAAACCTGCCGTTCAAAGGGCCGCCTGGTAAATAGTTATCGCCAAATTCCCCGCCGGGTCGGTTACATTAATCCGGTTGAACGCCGCCCGGTCGAAAGATTGACAGGCCGTGCAGCTCGCTTTGTTTAATCGGTTTGTTTGTCATTACACGCTGTTGCCCCCTCCAATAATTAATCTGGAGCTTCAGATGTCCGCGCCACACGAACTTGCCACGCCTACGGCTTCGCAAAATCTGTCTTTTGATGAATTGACCCAGTTACTGGAAAAGATCTTCCTGCGCCATGGCACCAGCGCCGACGTCGCCCGCACCCTGGCCCTCAACTGCGCGGGCGCCGAACGGGACGGCGCACACAGCCATGGCGTGTTCCGCATTCCCGGGTATGTATCGACCCTGCAAAGTGGCTGGGTCAACGGCCAGGCCATCCCGCTGGTAGAAGACGTAGCCTCAGGCTTCGTCCGGGTCGATGCCGGCAACGGGTTTGCCCAGCCTGCGCTGGCGGCAGCGCGCGCTTTGCTGGTGGAGAAGGCCCGCAGTGCGGGCATCGCAGTGCTGGCAATCCGCAACTCCCATCACTTTGCCGCGTTGTGGCCCGATGTTGAACCCTTTGCCTACGAAGGGCTGGTGGCTTTGAGCGTGGTCAACAGCATGACCTGCGTGGTGCCTCATGGTGCCGACCGGCCGCTGTTTGGCACTAACCCGATTGCCTTCGCCGCGCCACGCGCCGACGGCGATCCCATCGTCTTTGATCTGGCCACCAGCGCGATTGCCCATGGTGACGTGCAGATCGCCGCGCGCAAGGGCGAGCGTCTGCCAGCGGGCATGGGCGTCGACAGCCTTGGCCAGCCGACCCAGGACCCAAAGGCCATACTTGAGGGCGGCGCTTTGCTGCCGTTTGGCGGGCACAAGGGCTCAGCACTGTCGATGATGGTGGAGTTGCTGGCGGCAGCGTTGACAGGTGGTAATTTTTCTTTCGAGTTCGACTGGTCCAACCACCCCGGAGCCAAGACCCCGTGGACCGGACAGTTGCTGATTGTGATCGACCCGAGCAAGGCCGCCGGGCAGAGTTTTGCTGAGCGCAGCCAGGAACTGGTGCGGCAGATGCATGGTGCAGGGCTTAAACGCTTGCCGGGGGACCGCCGTCATCAACAACGGACCAAGTCAGCGGCTGGAGGTATCGAGCTGGATGCGCAGACATTGGACAATCTGCGGGCGCTTGCGGGGGACTAGAACTGCCTTAGGCTGAAACGCCGAAGCAGCTGGCAACGCCAGCCGCTTCGGAGGTTGCGCTTGAATCAGCGGCGGCCGAGCAGCAGTCCCACCACCAGGCCGAAACCTGCGGAGATCGCCACGGTCTGCCACGGATGGCCCCCGATGTAGGTCTCGGTGGCTTCTACGGCAGGCTTGGTCCGATCGCGCACGCTGCTGACCGAGTCCATGGCTTGCTGGAGTTTTTGGGCTACCTGTCCGCGAAGGGTTTCTGCCTCCTCACCGACCAGTGATGCGCTGCTCTTGAGCAGTTTGTCCGACTCTTCGATCAACGCTTGCAACTCGCTGAACGCTTGATCCTTGATTTGATCTTCGGCGATTTGCGCGGCAGTTTTCCGGGCCATTGAAGTACTCCTTGCTGATGGATGGACAGTGAACAATGGAGTGTAGAGCGGCAGGAAAAGTTGCAGGGATTTAGCGCGAAAATGTGGTCCTTGAGAAAATCCAGCGCAGGACATTTCCTACCAGGGTGTAAGATGTCGCCAATTTACACAGCAGGTAAACCCCATGAGCTTCAATCTGGCCGACAAACCCCTTTCCGAGCGCGCCGCGCTTGAAGATGAAAAATCCCGTCTGTTCGATCTCTGGCAAAGCAACCTGGGCAAAGCCAAGGGCGAGGCCGCACGGTTGTTTGGCGAGCGCGCCAAACGCAAAGGTAAATGGGCCGAGTGGGTCCGTTCCGAGCTCGACGCCATGTCGCCCCCGGAATTTGCCAACATGGTGCGCAGTGAAGTCAATCGCTTGATGGCTGCCAAGTAGCCAACCCGGCGCCATGGGGTAGCGCTGATCGCCGTGGACTTGGGCGAATCTCATTGCCTAGAGCGGCTGCGGACTACGATGACCCCAAGAGTTTTCTGACTTCGGCAATGATCAAGTCGATGTTGAATGGCTTCGCCAATACCGCATCAACCAAATCCGACTTGTGCATTCCAATATGTGCCTGAGCACCGTTCATCAGGATGATCGGCAACTGATCAGCGCAAGGAAGGCTCCGGACGGCTGTGGCGAATTCCAGGCCGTCCATGACCGGCCTCATAAAGTCGGTGATGATCAAGGCAGGCTGTTCTCTACCCAGAACCTCGAGCCCTTTTCGACCATTGCTGGCCGTAACCACCATGAACCCTCATCCTCCAGCGCGATGCTGAGAGTGTCGGCGATCAAATCCTCGTCGTCGACGACCAGGAGGGATCGTAAGAGCTGTCTCTTACTTTAAGAATGGATAGCGAGCGAGCATCTGGGGCAGGTAGCTCATCGTGGCTTCACCGCTGTAGAGTTGCCAGTTGCCAGTTGCCAGTTGGTATTGGTGACGAAACATCACGGTGGTCAGCCAAAGGCCAAGAGGCCAGGCCAGAATGCCGAGTATCAGCAGCAAAGCCCCAAGCAGGACCCAGGCTTGAATAGTCACAGGAAGTCCTCCGGAAACAGCAGCGCACAGCCGCGCGCCACCCCCACCAGGCTCATAAATAGCGCTCCGAATACTAAAAAGATGAAGTCCATGGCATTCCCGCCAATAATGAAGGAAGCCTGGTTTGATAAATAGTAAATTGTTAAAAGGATTGGGGGCGAAAGAATAAAGATCTTATAAAAATTAAAAGTAGCGTGGTTGGATCAGGGTAGGTTTTTAGTAATGGGTATTTTTCTTTGGCCGGGCTTCAGTTTGTCGCTTTTCCATGGAGGATTTCTGATAGTTGGTTTTGGTTGAGCGGTTACGGCTCAAATGCTCAAAAACAAAAGATGCCAATCCGAACAATCCGATAATTGAAATGATCATGATTCCCAGATCTGAGTTGCTCATAATATTCTTCCGTCGAAATGTGTTCCGGAGGATAAAATATCTATGGCGGAACTCAAGGTGATCTACGATTTCTTTACGATATTTTTGCTATTGCGCAGCCATCGCCAGTGATGGTCACTTTCGTGAAATAAGGAACATGCCAGGCTGACTGCGTCCATTAATGAGCCGGCTGCTCGTGGGCCTTGCACATTAAGGCAGCGTCCACAAAGACGCTGCCTTATGGCGGACTTGAGCGCGCTATTACATACGGAAAACAACCGCCCGAAGTGGACGGTTTTTTGCTACTCGCGTTACTTAATGGTCAAGCGCGACGGCCGTATGTTTTCCATCGACCAGGCGCTGGATGCCCAGCGGATTGGCGTCTTGCAGGGCTTCGGGCAAGAGGGCGTCGGGGTAGTTCTGGAAGCAAACCGGGCGCAGGAAGCGATCAATCGCCAATGTGCCCACCGAGGTCCCTCGCGCGTCCGACGTCGCCGGGTACGGCCCGCCATGCACCATGGTCTCGGTAACCTCTACCCCGGTTGGATAGCCATTCAACAGAATCCGACCGACCTTCTCTTGCAACAGCTCGGTCATCCAGCTGTATTCCAGCAGCTCGCCAGCTTCACCAAGGACGGTTGCCGTCAACTGCCCGCGCAGACCATTGAGCGCCGCGACCAGTTGCGCCTGGTCGGCGACTTCAATGACGATGGTGGCCGGCCCGAATACCTCTTCCTGGAGCAGTTCGTCACCGTTGAGCAGCAAGCTGACGTCGGCTTTGAACAATTGCGGTTGAGCCTGTTTACCCTGTTGCGGACTGCCCGCCAGATGTTCCACGCCCGGGTGAGCGAGCAGGTGTTGCAGACCCTTGCCATAGCTGGCCAGGGCTCCGACGTTGAGCATGGTCTGCGCCGGTTGATCTTTCATTTGCGCGGTGAAGTGCTGTAAAAACGCCGTGAAATCTGCCGACTGCACGCCGATGATCAGTCCGGGATTGGTGCAAAACTGCCCGCAACCCAAGGTGACCGAGCTGGCGAGTTCGTTGGCGATGGTTTCGCCACGCACCTTGAGTGCCTGGGGAAGAATGATCACCGGGTTGATGCTCGACATCTCGGCGAACACCGGAATCGGCTGGGGACGTTCCGCAGCCATCTTGCACAATGCGTTGCCACCTTTGAGAGAGCCGGTGAACCCCACGGCTTGAATCGACGGATGCTTTACCAACCACTCACCGACGCCCCCGCCGTAGATCATGTTGAAAACACCGGCGGGCATACCGGTGCGCTCCGCTGCACGCACGATGGCGTCCGCGACCCATTCGGCGGTAGCCATATGGCCGCTGTGGGCCTTGAACACTACCGGGCAGCCAGCGGCTAAAGCAGAGGCGGTGTCGCCCCCGGCAGTGGAAAATGCCAACGGGAAGTTGCTCGCGCCGAACACCGCGACCGGGCCCACGGCAATCCGGAACTGGCGCAAATCAGGGCGGGGCAGGGGCGTGCGATCCGGCAGGGCGCGATCAATGCGCGCGCCGTAAAAGTCACCGCGACGCAGCACCTTGGCGAACAGGCGCATTTGCCCGCTGGTGCGGCCACGCTCGCCCTGGATACGCCCGGCAGGCAACGCCGTCTCACGGCAGACGGTGCTGACGAAATCGTCGCCCAAGGCATCCAGTTCGTCGGCGATAGCATCCAGAAATTCAGCGCGGCGGGATGCTGGCAAATTGCGGTAAACCGTGTACGCGGCGCTGGCTGCTTTGGCTGCCGCGTCGACCTCGTCTTGCGTGGCCTGGATGAAATGGCCTGGTAGCGCTTCGCCTGTTGTCGCATCGAAACTTTGCAGATGCACACTACCCGCGCCGAGTCGCTGACCACCGATGTAGTTCTGACCGAGAATCTGAGTCATGTCAGGCTTCCTGATTGGATGATTAAAGAAAATTCGAGGCTCGACACCCGCTAAATCAAGCGGCTCCGCATCGTGCTGGACGACGGGAGCCGGAGTGCCGAAGTGAATGAAAGGTCTTAAGTGATCGCACCGATCTGCCACGGCACGAACTCGTTCTGGCCGTAGCCATGCTGTTCGCTTTTGCTTTTGTCACCCGAGGCGATGCGCAGCATCATGCGAAAGATGTATTCGCCGCGCTCCTCAATGGTCATGGTGCCGTCGGCAATCCCGCCGCAGTTGACGTCCATGTCTTCTTCCTGAGTTTCCCAAAGACGGCTGTTGGTGGCGAGTTTGATAGACGGCGAGGGCGCACAGCCATATGCCGAACCGCGACCCGTGGTGAAGGCAATCAGGTTGGCCCCGCCAGCTACTTGGCCAGTTGCAGAGATCGGGTCGTAGCCGGGGGTGTCCATGAACACCAGGCCGTGTGCCCTGACCGTTTCAGCGTATTCGTAGACATCGACAAGATCGGTGGAGCCTGCCTTGGCTACGGCACCCAGCGATTTTTCCAGAATGGTGGTCAAGCCTCCGGCTTTGTTGCCCGCTGAAGGATTGTTGTTCAGCTCGGCATCCATGCGCTTGCAGTAGGCTTCCCACCAATGAATACGTGCGATGAGTTTTTCACCGACTTTCTGGCTCACGGCGCGGCGAGTCAACAAGTGCTCGGCGCCGTATACCTCCGGCGTCTCCGACAGAATGGCGGTGCCGCCGGCCGCCACCAGGCGATCTACTGCATTGCCCAACGCAGGGTTGGCTGTGATGCCCGAGTAACCGTCGGAGCCGCCACATTGCAGGCCGATGATCAGGTGCTTGGCGCTGACGGGTTCCCGTTTGACTCTGTTGGCTTCTGCGAGCAGTGACTTGACTTGCGCGATGCCACTGGCAATGGTTTTCGAAGTGCCACCCGTGCCCTGGATGGTGAAAGTGCGCAGCGAATCGCTGCTTGTCAGACCCTGGGCCGCCAGCAGATCGGGAATCTGGTTGGTCTCGCAACCCAGGCCGATCAAGAGTACCGAGGCAAAGTTCGGGTGCACGGCATAACCCCCCAGAGTCCTGCGCAGCATGGCCAGTGCCTCGCCGCCCGGGTCGACTGCGCAGCCCACACCGTGGGTGAGTGCGACTACTCCGTCAACGTTGGGGTACTCAATCAGTGCCTCAGGGTGAATGTCGCGGCGAAAATAGTCAGCAATCGCCCGCGCCACAGTGGCCGAGCAATTGACCGACGTCAGAATGCCGATGTAGTTGCGCGTAGCCACACGACCATCGGAGCGCACGATGCCCATGAACGTTTCCGCCGTGGGCGCGGGATTGCCCTTGGCATCGATGCCAAACGCATAGTCCCGAGAGAAATCGCCCATCGCCACGTTGTGGACATGCACGTGTTGCCCCGCCTCGATGGGTTGGCTCGCGAAGCCGATAATCTGCCCGTAGCGACGTACCGGTTGGCCCACGTCGATATGACGCGCCGCGACCTTGTGTCCAGAGGGCACGGGCTCAAGCACCTGGATACCTTCGGCTTTAAGCTCCAGGCCTTTGATGAGCGGTTGCCGCGCGATCAACACATCGTCCAGCACGTTGAGTCTAATCACGGAATTAGCAGCGGTTTCACTGCCTGTTGTCGTTATGAGTTGCATGACGGTTCCCTCTGTTTTTCAGGTAGCGCAATGAATCGGACTGGGCAGGTCAAGCCAATCCACGCTCGCGATAATCAATCAGGCTGGAGAACAGCATCAGTCCGGACGCCATCACTACGAAGAAGATAAGCGCCAAGAAGTATGAGCCGGTGTATTGCACGATCAGGCCGATCAGGATTGGCACGATTACGCCAACCATATTGCCGCAGAAGTTCATGCTTCCCCCCAGTACACCCGCTTTGGACTGGCCACCGAGGATGGCTGGCAGGCACCAGTACATGCCGCACCAGCGAATGAAGAACAAGGCTACACAGAGCAGCGAGATGACAACGACCGCATCACCGCTGTAAGCCACGGCCAGAATACAGATGGCGGCAATGGCTGCGGAGCCTGCGAACATACTGCGCATGACTGTGTTGGGTTGACCGCCTGCAGCTTTCCACTTATCGGACAGCCAGCCACCAAACAGCTCGCCAATGAACCCACACATGAAGATAAGAAATGTCGCGCCACCCATGGCCTTGATGTCCAGGTTATGGGCTTTGTGCAGGTAGCTTGGCATCCAGGTCAGCAGGCCGTAGAACACGCTGTTGTAGCAAGCGTAGCCGGCGAACATTGCCAACACCGAACGGCTCTTGAGCAGTTCCTTAAGGATTGCCTTACGCCCACCGGTGGCTTTTCTGGCCGCTTCATTGGCATCAGTGATGTAAGCCAGCTCTGCAGCATTCACTTTAGGATGTTCGCTTGGATGGTTTCTGATGTACCACCATGCCCATATGCCTACGACCATGGTGCCAACGCCCGCGATGACGAAAGCGATTCGCCAGGAGTCAAACCAGGTGATCAACCCCGCGATGAGAATTGCCCCAAGTGCAGTACCCAGAGGGGCGCCGCCATCGACAAGCGTCGCTCCGCGACCGCGTTCATTGGGCGTCAGCCAGGCACCGTTGAGCTTGGCGCCGGCCGGCATGATCGGCGACTCTGCGACACCCAGCCCGATCCGTGTGATGAGCAAAGTGATCCAGTTGTGCGCGCCGCCGGCCAAGGCCTGAAAGAGGCCCCAGCCAACGGTGGCAATGCCAACGATGTTGCGGGTCTGAAAACGGTCGAGCAGCATGCCGCCAGGAATCTGCATCAGCGCGTACGACCAGAAGAACGCACTCAGCATCAAACCTTCCAGTGCCGGCGTCATGTTGAAATCAGCAGAAATCAGTGGCAGTGCAACTGACAGCGAAGCCCGGTCGATGTAATTGATGGCCGAGAGCAACAGCAGGAGCAGGAAAATCCTCCAACGCACAGTGGTTGGACGGGCGTTTGCGGCGGCAGCCGATGCAGTAGCAGTGACGACCTGTACATTGCCAGTGGTCATGTTCATCTCACTCTTATGTTTATTATGAAATGCATCCATTTCTAATGGCCCTGTTAAGGGCCTAACCCGTCACAGCGATTGTATTTCTCCAATGTTGAACGCTGCTGCGGCGACTTCGATGGTATTGCACAGCGGTGCTCCGAACTCGCTCATGCTGACTTCGAAACGATCGCCCGGTTGAGTCTTGATATTGTCTGCGACAGAGAGGGTGGCAGTGCCGAAGAAGTGCACATGCACATCGCCAGGGCGCAAGAACTGGGTGTACTTGAAATGGTGGTACTCAAGATTCTCCAGGCTGTGGCACATATTGTCTTCGCCACTGAGGAACTCTTTCTCCCACAGTACTTGGCCGTCGCGCCAGATGCGGCTGGTACCTGCCAGGTGCCGGGGCAGTTCACCGACGCGAAGCTCTGGCCCATAGGAGCAGTTGCGCAGCTTGGAGTGTGCCAGATACAGGTAATTGCGACGTTCCATGACATGGTCAGAGAACTCGTTGCCCAAGGCGAAGCCCACGCGGTACGGCTTGCCGTCTTCGCCGATCACGTACAGACCGGTCAGCTCGGGTTCTTCGCCGGCATCTTCTGCGAACCCCGGCGACTGGAAAGCCTGGTTCGGACGTACCACAATCGAACCATCACCCTTGTAGAACCATTCTGGTTGAGCTCCCACTGTACCCGCTGCGGGACGACCGCCGTCGATTCCCCACTGGAACATCCGGGCGGTGTCGGTTAGCGCGGCCTGATCGTCGAGTTTTTGCTGGTGCATCTTGTCCCGAGTCGAAGCGCTACCCAGGTGGGTTAGGCCAGTGCCGCTGATCAGGCAGTGGGCCGGGTCTTCATGGTCGAGTGGTGGCAGGACTCGGCAGGCTTCCAGCAGCTCGATGTAACTCTCGGCACCGAGTGCGGTGCCAACGGCCTGTACTTCCTGCAGCAGGCTGCGGCCATTGGCAATGGCGGCCAGGGCAAGGGCGCGTGTACTGCATGTGCCGTTGACCACCTGAATCGAGTCGCCCTCTACAACGCCGACACGACGCTGGCCTGCAGTGTCTTCAAACTGGATTAAACGCATGGTTGGGTCTCGGCTTGTTGTTATCGTTAAAGCCACTTTAAATTTCCAGGCTCTTGCTGCCTAATGAGAGTTACGACCCAAGCGATAACTTTCAGGTATACCCATGCTTCCGTCCTTTTCATCCATCGTCTCTCGCCTGCGGCTCAAGCAACTGCGGCTGTTGATCGCCCTCGACGAGCATGGCTCGGTTCGCAAGGCTTCCGAGATCATGGCGTTGTCCCAACCGGGCGCAACCAAGGCATTGCAGGAAATTGAGACAATCTTCGGCTCAAGCCTCTTCGAGCGCACGAGCAAGGGTTTGGAGGCCAACGACCTGGGGCGCTGTGTGATTCGTTATGCGCGCCTGATTCACACCGACCTCGAGCACCTTCGTGAAGAAATGGTCGGAATTCTCAAAGGGCACGGCGGACGCCTTGCGGTGGGCACCATCATGGGCGCCGTGCCGGCATTGGTGGACAGCCTCGCGCGCCTGCGCGATAAACAGCCGGAGCTGTCTATTGCCATTGTTGAAGACACCAGTTCGCGCTTGTTGAGCTTGTTGGACCAGGGGCGATTGGATGTAGCAATCTGTCGAACCAGCGTAAGCCCACGGCCGACCGCTTATCAAACCCGCTTCCGCGCACAGGAACCACTGGTAGTGGTGGCCAATCCGCGGCACCGACTTGCAGGAGCAGCGGCGCTGAGGCTCGCCGACCTGATGGACAGTCGCTGGGTAGTGTTCCCGGTCAATATGCCCATGCGCTTGACGTTAGAGCGTGAGTTTCGCCAGTTGGGATTGAGTTTTCCGCTCTACGCTATCGAAACCTCTTCGACATTTACTACGTTGTCCCTGTTACTGAAAGATCCGAACCTGGTTGCCGTCATGCCGAATGATGTTGCTCAGATGGCACTGGATCACGGTATGTTGGTCAAGCTGGCGCTGACCATCCAATCGACTAGCGAGCCCTATGAAATCGTCACTCGGCCGGATGTAGAGTACACGGCACCTATGGTTTTGCTGATCGACGAGCTGACCGGCGTAAGCGCTGATTCGGCAGCGCCTGTGACATAACGCAAGCTTCCGTGCCGGCGGAGTATCTGCTATCAAGCCGAGTCGCTCTGCCAGAGCAAATGAAAGGCAATTCGCCTCCGACTCTTGGCCAGGCGCAATACCACGACCTTCGATTACTCAGGGGGCTGATGCCCTTTCGTCATGCAACTGTCTTTGCCTGCCAACTCAGCTGACGTGCAAGATCAACGCTTGTTTGTCCACCGCACACAGAATTCAGCTGTCCGATTATCGATATTTGACGATATTTTGAAGAATGAGCGGGCCGCCTAGCCCTAACGTCGGTTGATGCTCGATCACCGAGTTCCTTGAGAGGCACTCCATAAGTATTCATCGCATCGATGACGATTTTATCGTTCCAGCACGCCATCTTCCGACCGATGTCCCGATGAGCGCTGAAAGGGATGGCCAGAATCACAATGTCCGCGCTCAAGGCCTGTTCGAGGGGCTGCGCAACGATGCTGTCGCCCAGCTCGACCAGCACCTTGCCCGGCCCAGCCGGGCGGTGGTTGATAGATCGGATAAAAATCAGTCCGATTGGCTAGCGTTCCAGCTTCGATTAAAAATGATTTTGTGAATTCGATCGGAGAAGAACTCAGCACGCTGCAGGCATGTGAAAAATTGCCTACAACAGGTTTGGAACGGATTGCTGTTCTCTTATAATGTTGATCAGTGTATGTAGTGCTGGGTGATTGTATCTACGACTACCGTAATATATATGGAATGGATCTTCCGCGGATGCGTGCTGTGGAAGTATCAATCTCAGTGTTTCAGACTTTAATTCCGGTGTTATTCGTGCTTCAAGCACATAGGCGATGCCCACGCCCGCTTTAGCGGCAGAGATAGTTGTGGCTGTATCATTGATGGTCACCAATCCTGGAACACGAATTTTCCTGCGCTCACCCTCAACCTGCAGCTCCCAGCGAAAGCTCGAGTTATCTCCCAAAAGTAGTTGAAGACAGGTGTGATGCTCCAGATCTTCTATGGTCATCGGCGCTCCGTGTTGCTCGACATAGCCTGGCGAGGCCACCAAAACCCAGCGCTGAGGCCCGCTCAACGGTAATGCGACCATGTCTTTCGGAACATGATGACCGTAGCGTATACCCGCGTCGTATCCCTCGGCCACAATATCAATGGGCCTGTTATCGACCACTACCGTAAGACGCACGCCTGGACAGCGTCGGACGAATTCAGGGAGTGCTGGTGCGATCAGCAGATCGGCAGCATCTGCAAATACATTGAGACGAATCTCACCAAGATTGCCAACGCCTGGCGCTTCAAACGTTTCAAGCGCGGCGCCGATCTTGTTGAAGCCATCTTCCAGACGCTCCGCTAAATCCAGCCCCAAAAAAGTGGGCGATACGGCACGACTTGTCCTGTTCAGTAACTTTGCGCCCAAGCGGTCTTCGAGCCGCCGTATGGCATGGCTCAAAGCCGAAGGAGTCAGGCCCAATTCTTTAGCTGCTGATTTGAAACTTCCCCATCGGACGATGGACAGGAAAACCTTCAGGTCTGCGAAATCGATGCGATTTTTCTGGGTCATGGATGAATAGGTTTCAAGGAGTTGATGAGCTGCTTTCAGTTTAGCCTGTGCGAATATCAGCACCCCGTCAACGACCTGATGACATCGCCAAACTACCGGGTGATCGGGAATATTCGCCAGTGGCGTCATGTAGGGCTAAGAGAAGAGGAAGCAGATATGCATCACCGAGTCATTGGACGCACGGGCAGAAAAGTCTCCGAAATTGGATTTGGTGCATGGGCCATCGGTGGAGCCTGGGGTGAGGTTTCAGAGTCTGATGCTAAAGCGGCACTTCACGGGGCATTGGACCAAGGCACAACGTTCATCGATACCGCGGACGTCTACGGTGACGGACGATCAGAGCGCATCATTGCAGATGTGATGAAAGAGCGAGGCGGGGAGCGGCCTTTTATCGCGACAAAAGCTGGAAGGAGGTTAAATCCTCATGTGGCTGAAGGCTACACGCGAGCGAATCTGAACGATTTCGTAGACCGCTCCCTGCGAAACCTGCAAACAGATTGTCTCGACCTTGTTCAACTTCATTGCCCACCTACCGAAATTTACTATCAACCCGATGTCTTTCAGGTAATGGAGGACATGATTACCGCAGGGAAAATACGTCACTACGGCGTTTCGGTGGAAAAGGTCGAAGAGGCTTTGAAGGCTATCGAATACCCTGGTGTCGTTTCGGTTCAGATGATCTACAACATCTTCCGTCAGCGGCCCGCTTCTCTTTTCATGCAAGAGGCTAAAAAACGTGGAGTTGGGGTTATCGTTCGCGTGCCTTTGGCTTCCGGTTTGCTAAGTGGGAAAATGACGAACGCTACTACTTTCGCTGCGGATGATCATCGCTTGTTCAATCGAAATGGGGAGGCGTTCGATAAAGGCGAAACCTTCGCCGGCGTACCGTTTGATGTAGCGCTGGAAGCCGTCGAGCGACTTTGGCCCTTAGTGCCGCAGGGCGTGACAATGGCGCAGTTTGCATTGCGCTGGATTTTGATGGAGTCCGGGGTGACGACTGTCATCCCGGGGGCCAAGAATCCACAGCAAGCCAAAGCCAATAGTGATTCGAGTGACTTGGCGCCGATTTCTGACGAGTCGATGCAAGCGGTTCGTGACCTGTATGAATCGAAAATCGCCTCTCATGTGCATCACCAATGGTAATTCATTGACTTGAAACCTCATTGGTCTTGAAAGGAGCGGCGGGCATTAACTCAGTAGACGCAGTCAGGCTTAGCGTCGCAATTGCGCCAATTGTTCCTTTAATCGTGCGACTTCACTTTCAAGTTCACGGACTCGCTCGCGAGCCTCAACCTCAACGCTGACGTCCTTCTGGATACCGATGAAGTACGTCAGTTGATCTGCGTCGTTAAACACAGGGGTAATCGACAGTTCGTTCCAGAAAGCGCTGCCATCCTTGCGATAGTTGCGAATGATTTGCCGGCAGGGGTGAAAGTTCTTTATCGCCTCCCGGATTGTTGCCAGGCCGCTTTGGTCGCGGTCATTACCCTGCAGAAAGCGACAGTCCTGGTAAAGGATGTCGTCAACACCGTAGCCCGTCAGGCGCTGGAAGGCGGGGTTGGCGTAGATCAGTATGTTCTCGTCGCCTTCCTGCTCTGCTACCACGATGCCATCGTTGGATGCTTCAACCATCAGTTGAAGCAGTTCTGCATTGATCATTTTCTGAGCCCCAGTGAATGTCACATCATTTTAGGACAACTTGGGGTTTCAAAATGCTTTCGACACAATTCGACAGCATTCCTATGACTGACCAAGGCGCCGCCAGCGAGAAAGGTATGCGCGGACAGGCGCGACCTTTGGTGTCAAGCTGGTCGCCCGATCAGTTGCAGGAACTCGTGGCGCGTAGCGGACGACTCGCGAAAGGCGCCCAGCATCACTGATGAGGTCATCACCGAGTTTTGCTTCTCCACGCCTCGCATCATCATGCACATGTGCTTGGCCTCTATGACCACAGCCACGCCGGCGGCATCGGTGATGTGCTGAATGGCGTCGGCGATTTGTTTTGTGAGGTTTTCCTGAATCTGTAAGCGGCGGGCAAACATATCAACCACCCGTGCGACCTTCGACAGCCCCAGTACTCTTCCGGTGGGGATGTATGCGACGTGAGCCTTGCCGATGAAGGGCAGCATGTGATGCTCACACAATGAATACAGTTCGATATCACGCACGATGACCATTTCATCATTTAGCGATTCGAACAGTGCACCGTTGATCACTTCTTCCAGGCTCATCGTGTAGCCGTTGCACAGGTATTGCATCGCCTTGGCTGCGCGTTTGGGCGTGTCCAGCAATCCTTCACGCTCAGGGTTCTCGCCTACGCTGACAAGAATTTCACGGTAGTGGTCGGCTAATGATGGGTTCATTTCTATTCCTCGCAGCCATGCTGCGGTTCATGTGACGGCCATCCTTGGCTTTAGGGGCGTTTGGGCTGCGTAAGATCTGACTCAGGAACACGAGCTTCGCCCTGTCACCTGTCGCTCAGGTTCTTCCTCAGGCCGTACCTGAGCGAAGCATCCTAGGGCTGCTTAGTTTTGCAGGTGAGATGCTCGCCAGGTACGGGTTTTGATTCCGGCACTGTGCAAGAGCTGTCGACACATCGACGGCGACCCTCTGGATGAGGCAACCAGGCCAAATGGGGGCGTAAGCGGCAGAAGAGGCGATAGCCTGCGGCGAGCAGCGGCCGGACTGCACGCCATGTCAGTGGCGTTGCCCAGAACCCCAGGCCGGCGGCTCGCCAACTCCATAGAGTGGCGTCCAGTCCGGTTACCCAGCGGCCATCGGCAAAACGGGCATGCAGCGAGGACTGCATTTGCTCGAGCGTAAACCCGAGTGTCCTTGCGTCGAAGGCATCACTGCTGATGTCTACAAACAGCAGTCGACTCCCTGCGGCGTGTCGGCGCAGGATCTTGATTTCACGCGCGCACAGCGGGCATGTACCGTCAAAGTACAGCGTCAGTGGCCAATGCTCTTTATTGTACATTGATGTCTATCTTGTATAGGTTCTGTACAAGATAAGCCTAAAAAAACCAACTGACAATCATGGTCATTCGTTTGCCGTGAAAATGATCCGCCCGCCCGCCGGGCAGCGTTCAAAGTAGAGATCACAAGAGCAGCAATAGCGCTGCGCGCGGCGGGCTGCACAGTCCTGCTCGGTTCAACTTCAAGCGCGGATCATCAAGCCACTCGCCGCAGTGCCGCGGCCATGCCGCCGCCTATCGCAGCCATGCCAACAACCAAACAGGGGAATGACACCCACCAAGGTATGGCGGCGGTCATCATGCTGAACTCCGACATGCCGCCAATGCTTGCGATCAGGTTGAGTGGAAGGAAAACCACGTTTATCAGGGTCAGGTTGCGCAGCGCCAGGTTCATGCCATTGTTCGCCAGATTGCCACGTGCCTCTATCAGATTCGCAAACACCTTGGCGTGGATCCTTGCCTGTTGGTAGCTCTGCTCGTTCTCGATAATCAGATCGTTGAGCGAGTCCAGTTGACTTGGGCCGAACCCGTGGCGCTGGCCATGGCTTCGAAGCAGGGCGAGTACTGCGCCATTGCTCTGAATGGCGTTCACGTAGTACACAAGGCTTTCGCTCAAATTGTACATCTGCACCAGTTGCTGGTTATCCATTGTGCGGCTGACTTGTTGCTGCACCTCGCGGGCCATCTGCTTGACAACACGCAAGTGGCCCAAATAGTGATGCACACTTTCAGCCAGCAGCGCCATCAGCACATCCAGAGGGCCGCTCAGCGCTGAGTCGCTCTCCAAACCTGCTAGAAGTGAGTTGCTCGCGCAGATCACCACCAACCTCTGCTCGCTCAACACCACTCCGAACGACGACACATTGAACGCTCGGCCATCGAAGCTCTCCGGTCGCTTCCAGATCAGGAACAGATGGTCTGGCTTGATCTCGATGCGCGCTACTTCGTCCGGGTCCAGGGATGACTCCAGCGCCTGGGCGCCGATCCCCAATTGTTCCCGGAGCAGCAACTGCTCGCCGGCATCCGGTGCGACGCACAGCCAGACACTGGCTTGATCGTCGGGCGCCTGGCACAGGTTACCTTCCTGAATGCTGTAGGCTTCGATCATCGCTTACCACGCCTGGCCGCGATGTTTGAGTTCCAGCCTCTGGATAAATGCTTGAAGCACCCGCCGATACAGCTCATCGCCTAATACGGCGTCTTCGGTTCCCGCATCCAGGTTAGGGTTGTCGTTGACTTCAATCACCAACACCCGGTCACCGGCTTGTTTAAGGTCGACGCCGTAAAGGCCATTGCCGATCAGCCGTGCGGTGTCGACTGCAAGTTGCACAACCTCTGGCGGCGCTTGCTCGATCGGGACGGCCTTGCACATGCCGTTTATTTCACCAGGCACGGCTTTGTGGTTGTAGATTTGCCAATGCCCCTTGGACATGAAGTATTGACAGGCATAAAGGTCTTCGCCGTTAAGCACGCCTACGCGCCAGTCATACTCCGTGTAGCAGTATTCCTGAGCGAGCAGCAGCACCGAATGCTCGAACAATTCCTGTGCTGCCGACGACAGCGCCTGCGCATCGGCGACTTTGATGACACCCCGCGAGAAGCAGCCGTCGGGAATTTTCAGTACAAGAGGAAAGCCCAACCGACGGCCTGCCTGCTCCAGTTCCTGAGGTCGATCCTTGTAGAGGATTTCCGTCGCTGGCATTCCCAGGCCGCGTCGCTTGAGCAGGTCAGTCAGGTACACCTTGTTGGTGCAACGAAGGATGGAAGATGGATCATCGATGACCACCAGACCTTCACTCTCGGCTCTTTTGGCAAAACGGTAGGTGTGGTCGTCTACGCGGGTAGTCTCGCGAATGAACAACGCGTCGAATTCTGCCAGGCGCGCATAGTCTTTTTTCTCGATAAGTTCGACATCGATACCAAGCTGTTTGCCGGTTTCAACAAATCGCTCCAGCGCCAATGAATTGGAAGGTGGCAGCGCCTCTGCGGGATCTTGCAATATTGCCAGGTCGTATCGAGCCATACGCTTGGACGCCGGTTGTCGCCATGTGCGCCGATTGAAGGCATCCAAGGCGTTGGCAAAAGCATGCTGTTGCTCATCACGCAGTTTGTGCAATGCACCGGGTTTGATTCCGGCAATCTGCCACGTCTCACCACGGCGAAATTCCACCAGCAAAATAGGGCAGGGGAACGCCTCAAAGAGCTGACGGCCGATCTCTTGCAGTGACTCAATGGTGGCTTTGCCAAAATACAATGACAGGGTAAAGGCTTCGGTATTGCCATAAGGATGGTTGGCCAGCGCCCGCTCCAGGGTGCGCTCAAGATCATCCAGACCCACCCCGTACAGCGCCTTGCGCGACAGCTCGCTGATGATGCGCACCGACGGGAACACCTTGTGCCCGCGCGCTTCGGCAAGCAAAGAGCAGTAGTAGCCTTGGCCCAGGTACTTGTAGTTGCGGCAGAGGTTGATCACCTGCGTGCGACCGGGGAGGTCGTCGCTGTGCTCAAGGTAATCCTGGGCGAGCATCAGGCTTTCACTGGGGAGGTAGCTGGCCCAGTCTTCCTTGCGTTCGACGAGGATCAGCAACTGGCTGCCTGAACGCCCCGTGCTGGGAGGCTCCTCGACGAGAGATATTGTGGAACGTTCCGATTTGTCCAATACTTCGTTCACGTTGGTTTGCACCGCTGACATGAGTAATCGATCCCTATTGAAGAACACGCCGCTTCAATAAATCACGGACATCCGGGTCTGTCCCGGTTCGTTACTCAAACATTACGGTGCCACCATGCTTTTTAACTTTCGCGTTGCAGCGACGGACGATATCGACGAATTGGTCGCGTTGGAACAGGAGTGTTTTACGCTTGATCGGTTGAGCCAGCGCAATTTTCATTGGATGGTCAGCCGTGCCAATAGTTGTTTGATTGTCGCCGAATGCCAGGAAGAACTGGCGGGATATGCCCTGTTGCTCTTTCATCGTGGCACATCACTCGCACGCCTGTATTCAATCGCTGTCAGTCAGGCATGGCGAGGCCATGGCCTCGGCCAGAGTCTGCTGGAAGAGGCACAAACGCGTGCGCTTTCCCGGAACTGCGCATGGTTGCGTTTGGAGGTCAGAGCCGATAATCCCGCGGCCATCAGCCTGTATGAGGCCAATGGATACCAGCGCTTCGCAGTCGTCGAAGACTACTACGAAGATCATGCCGAAGCGCTGCGTTACGAGAAGCGAATCCTCCATCAAGCTCCGTCGCCGACACGTCAAGTACCCTATTATCAACAGACCACCGAATTCACATGCGGCGCGGCCTGTCTGCTGATGGCTATGGCTGCCATCGAGACGAGCCGGCCAATGAGCCGCAAGGAGGAAATTCAGCTCTGGCGCGAGGCGACTACCATCTTCATGACCGCAGGACACGGTGGCTGCAGTCCTCAGGGCTTGGCTTTAGCTGCCTGTCGGCGCGGTTTTGAGGTGCGTCTGGTGGTTAGCCAACTTGGCTCGCTGTTTCTGGAGGGCGTACGCAGTCCGGAAAAAAAGGCCATCATGAAGCTGGTAGAAGACAGCTTCGCTGAGGATTTGGTGCAAGCGGGTGTCATACAGGAGCAGGCTTCCAATTTTGATATCCGCGCAGCAATTGTGGCTGGATTCAAACCCGTGGTACTGATCAGTAACTACCGGTTCACCCGGTTGAAGGCCCCTCATTGGGTACTGATAACAGGTTGCGACGACGAGTTTGTGTATCTGCACGATCCGGATGTGGATCACAGCCGCCACCGTCAGAGCATCGATTGCCAGCACCTGCCAGTGAGTCACGAGGAGTTTATGCGCATGAGCACGTTTGGCTCTCGCCGAGTACGGGCTGCCGTCATGCTGCGCGCACGCTAAAGGGGCGCTCGCTGGGTGTCGAAACGTTAGCGTTTTCGCTGGCCGAGTGATTGTTGTTTGAAGACATCACTCGCACCCTCCATGCTGCGCGGGGTCTTTGGCTAGCAAACTGTAATCTGATATTTAATGGGCTGCTCGTTGTTCAGGCGTAAGTACAGATACTGGATAGACCGCGGTGAATGTCCCAGCGTCGACACTCAATGCGCGGCAATCGACGCCATAGACGTGCGCAAGGTTTTCCGGTGTCAACGTGGCGCCTGTCGAACCGCTGCAATGCACATGGCCCTGGTGCAGCATCATTGTGTCGTCGGCATAGCGACTGGCCAAATTCATGTCGTGGAAAATCGCCAGCGTGACGATGTTATGTTTGCGTGTATAGCTGCTGACAGCATCAAGTATCTGTAACTGATTGGCCAGATCCAGCGCAGAAGTCGGCTCGTCCAGTAGCAATAACCGGGGACTGCGAACAAAGGCCAAGGCTATGGGAATAAATCTCATTCGTGTATTAAGAATGTTTCATGCAGCTTGTTTTGATGGATGGGGTTGGGAAATGTGTGCTCGAAGACTTTTCGCCAGATGAGCCTCCCTCGGCGACATCTGGCCCGTCCTCGCTGACCACCGTCGTCCGACAAACACATACTGGCAGTCGGCCATCTCAGCTAAACTCACGATCAGAGCTATTTCCAGCGGCGCCTTGTGAGACTCCATGATTGCCCATACCCCCACGCTTTTTGCCTGTGTCGCGTTAGTCGCGACGATCATGGCGTTTTGTCTGATTCTGGTCGGCCAGTTCAACCAGCGTGACGGTCTGCTCACCATTGGCTTTGGTTTATTGGCCCATGCCTTGGCCTACGTTGGCTACACCTTTTACGGTCATGCTCCAATATGGTTGACCTATGGTGCCGCCAATACATTACTCGCGGTGGCGCTGGCCTTCTATGGTGCCAGCTTGTTCCGGATTATCGAGTTGCCAGTGGCTTGGTGGCGGGTTTTCGCGCCGGCTGTACTGATGCTGACGTTGATGGCAAGCCTGATCGAAACCCTGGAGCCGAGAATGCTCGCTGCCACTGGGGTGTTGATGGTGCAGTGCGCATTGATCATCTACTGGACTCGCCGCTACATTCCCGCTCAGGGCCGTGCACGGATGCTGTTGATCATTGGGGCGAGTATCAGCCTGATTGGCCTGGGCATGCGGGTGGTGGCTGTGCTCGGCGGGGGGGCTGCCGAGATGCGCTACGATGTCAGCAACCTCAAGCAGACTATCTCGGTCAGTATCGGTACGTTTACCGCGATGATGATCTCTCTCGGGCTTGTGCTGCTGTCCAAGGAGCGCAGTGAGTCATTACTCCAGCAGATGGCGCTGCGGGACGTTCTGACAGGCATTCTCAATCGTCGAGCTATCCTTGAGCAGTTTTCCAAAGACCTGGAACGTTCACGCCGAGAGAATGCTTATCTTGCTGTGGCCATGGTCGATATAGACCACTTCAAACAGATCAATGACGTCCATGGTCATCTGGCGGGTGATGAAGTGATTTGCCACTGCGTTAACCATCTGACCGAGCGTCTTCGTCATTCAGACAGTATTGGTCGTTATGGAGGCGAAGAATTCCTGGTGCTGCTGCCTGGTACGAGCCCCGAAGGCGCCGTTGCTGTGCTTGATAAACTGCGTGCCTCTTTGGCCGAGACACCTGCGCAGTTCGGTGACGCAAGCATTCCGGTGCGCATCAGTATCGGTGTTTGCTCTGTGATGCCAGATGACGGCGATACCACCGCCAGCCTGCTAGCCTGGGCGGATGCGGCGCTTTATGAGGCTAAGGGCTTGGGGCGCAATACCTTGCGACTGGCGCAGCCTTGTCGCCTGCGCAGTGCTGCGCCGTTCAGTGACACTCCACAAACGACTGAAGCGTCGTGATTCCACGCGTGACGTTTCCATAAATACATAGGTTTATCGGCGTGAAATAAGGGTAAGTGTCTAAGTTATAAACGTTTTTGATTTCGTTATATTGTTTTCAGGAGTGAAAATCGTGTAGTTATCAGTAGGGGAGAGCCGTTATGCAAATAAACTGCTACAATCAAATCTCCTGGGCAGTCCTTGCCCTCTCGAAAGTTAATCTCGTATTTATTCAACTGCTCAAAGTTTGTTAGATCAGCCGTGATGAAAATGGTAGTTGATGTTTGGAGCCCCACGTGAAAATTTTTCCTGGCTTATCAACTTTGTCGGATGTATGCCAAGGTTGCAAAAACACTCGCGAACTGGATCTGGAATTTTCTTTCGCTTTTCAGCCAATTGTGGAGGTGAGCGAGGGTGGGCTGGTGGGGGCGCTTTAGATGCTGAGCAGTGGTAGAGGCGGGTCGTATTGATTTATGAGGTGTTCACTTTTTATAAGAATAATCTACCGTCAGAGAAATGTTCTCATTAAATGCCAAAGGGGAGGGCGCTATCGCTACGCGGTTGTGTAGGAAGTGCTGGACGCCCAAGGCGTTTTAAAATTAATATTTAATTTTGCGAGTGAGTAAAAAATGAATCTGACGTTTGAAGAGGCTTCAATTGGATCATTATTAGACGCGCCTGATGAACTGGATACTCTGAACTTCGGGATTATTGGCTTTGATGACGCTGCAAAAGTAGTGATTTACAATGCTTTTGAGGCCTCAAGCGCGGCCCTGCGCCAGGAACGTGTCTTAGGTAAAAATTTATTCTTGGAAATTGCTCCATGCTTGAATAATGCCATGGTCGCTCAAAGATTTGAGAATGAACCTGAACTGGACGTGATCATTTCTTACGTTCTGGCACTTAGAATGCGGCCAATCCCCGTTCGAATGAGACTACTCAAAAAAATGGATAACAGCACCCGCTTCCTACTGATTGAGTGGGCAAAAAAATGAATAGTATTGAGCCGGGGGCTGACTCAATCGAGTCAGAATACGAAGCATTACTCTCATTCATGTATCTATCACCTGTCGGATTGGTAAGGACCAATCCCAGTGGTGTCATTGATATGCTTAATCCCATGGCAACACAATTGTTGATGCCATTGGTCAAGCTCACTGGACTAGAAAATCTGTTTGAAACGCTTTCTTCCGTGGCGCCGGAGTTACGTAACATGGTAACAAGTTTTCGAGAGTCGTGCGGGTCAATATGTGTAGGTCACAGAATTCACGTGTCGCCTGCATCGGAAGGGGGTATTGTTCTGACGTGTACAATTGTGAAGATCAATAACGAGGTTCTGATAACGGTTTTGACTGATATCTCTTGCCAGGTGGCGACTGAAAGGCGACTAAGGCAGACCGACTCATGGCTGGATGCGATCTATACCATAGTAAATGATTTCGCAGTGCTCGGTTTGACTAAACAGGGAGTCATTAATAGCTGGAGCCCTTCGGCAGAGCGTTTAACAGGTTACACGGAATCCGAGGCTATCGGAGAGACGTTGCGCCGATTCTGTAACTTGCCAGACGTGGATGTTGATGTCTTTGATGAGCATCTCACATTCGCGCGCGAAGAAGGTTGGCATTCACGAGACTATCTTTGCCAACACAAATCAGGACACACCTTTTTTGCTCAAACCATGATCGCTGTTCTGCGCGAAGAGGATGACGAGTTTTCTGGCTATACCGTTGTGTGCCGAGATATCACCGAGCGGAAGGTGTCGAGTGATAACCTGGCCAATTTACTCACCAAAGACCATCTCACGGGCGCAGTTAATCGCGCTCATTTTTTCAATTTGGCAGAGAAAGAGTTTGCTCGGGCAAATCGATACGGCCAATCAATATCGATCATCATGCTGGACGCCGATCACTTCAAACAAGTGAATGATAGTTGGGGGCATCCCATGGGTGACGAGGTTCTCAAGTCTATCGTTAAAATTGCTGAGGGCGTTCTTCGGCCCGGAGATACTATCGCCAGGTTTGGGGGCGAAGAATTTGCGGTTATGTTGCCTAAGAGCAATGGCCTCGAGGCTTCAGTTGTTGCGGAGCGACTCAGGAGCAGCATTGAAGCATCCAGTGTAAGCTCCGCCGGTGGGGAAATAAAAATCACTGTCAGTATTGGTTGTGCCTCGATGAGTGAATCGCGATCCACTCTCAAGCAGTTGCTGGTCTGCGCAGATGCCGCGCTCTACCACGCAAAATCCAAGGGTAGAAACTGTATAGTCGATATTGATGACTTCTGATCGTTGGAATCATGTTTCTCCACACCGCGATCTTCGCCACGGTGTGTTTGAGCTGTCGGTGGATGATCAGGTGAAGGTGGGTGCGGCATCCATGTTAATCGAGCTCCTGAGTCAACGTTACCAGGTGCCGGATGTCGTCCCCGGCAAACTGAGCTTGCCACTATCGACGAACCGCATGGTGCCGAACAAGCCTGCGGCGAGTTTTCCACGTAGTACGTACGGCAGGTTGTTGAGGGTCTGCGTCTGGCTCAGTCCCAGGGTCTGGCGCAACACCGAGAACGCCGAAACGCTGACCGGAACCGTCAGCACGGTTTCCGAAAAGCGCGGGATCGAGCCCGACTGATCGCTGACTCCCGAGGCGAGCGGTTGGCCGTTGACCTCGAGGTCCAGGGCCACGCCGTTGTAATCAATGGGGGTCTCATTGGGGTTCTGCACACGGATCTTCAGCGCAAACCGTACCTCCATGTCCTGGCCCTGCAGGGGCTCGATGCCGACCACGTTGATGTTGACCGGGTCGCGATTGGGAAAGAGCGCGCAGGCGCTCAGGGAGAGCATCAGCAAGGACAGGATAACGGCGTGGATACTGCGCATGACAGGCTCTCTTCAAGTAAAGGGCTGAACCGCTGCCGACGCAGCCCTCAAGCCGTGTCAGCGGTTCAACTGTGCGACCGCCGCAACGGTTACCGGTTCACCCTTGGCCGCAACATCGGGGTTTTCCATGACCTGGAGGATCGAGGCTTCCGGGTCGAAATCGTCTTCTTCCAGCTCGATGAATTCTTCCGGCAGGAAGATGTTCAGCACGATAGCGCACAACGCGCCGACAGTGATCGGCGATTCGAAGATGTTGTGCAGCGCCATGGGCAGCTCGCGCAACACTTCGGGGACGGCCGCGACGCCAAGGCCCATGCCCAGGGAAATCGCCACGATCAACATATTGCGCCGGTGCAGGCCAGCCTCGGCGAGGATCTTGATACCGGCCACCGCCACGGTTCCGAACATCACCAACTCAGCGCCGCCGAGCACTGGCTTGGGCATTAACTGCAACACCGCGCCGATCATCGGGAACAATCCGAGCACTACCAGGAGGCCGGCAATGAAAAACGCGACATAGCGGCTGGCCACGCCAGTGAGCTGAATCACCCCGTTGTTCTGGGCGAAGGTCACCATGGGCATGCTGTTGAACACCGCGGCCATGGCCGAGTTGAGGCCATCGGCAAGCAGGCCGGACTTGATTCGCCGGATGTACACCGGGCCTTTGACCGGTTGCCGGGAAATCATCGAGTTGGCCGTGAGGTCACCGGCCGCTTCCAGCGGCGACACGAGGAAGATCACCGCCACTGGGACGAACGCGACCCAATCGAAATTGAAACCATATTTGAACGGCACCGGCACGCTCATCAGGGGCACGTCGGGCATGTTCGAGAAACTGACGTCACCCATCATCCAGGCCACGAAATAGCCAAGGGTCAGGCCGATGACGATGGCCCCCAGACGCAGGAATGGCACGTCGACCCGGTTCAGCACGATGATGGTGCCCAGCACCAGAGCGGCGAGCGCCAGGTGATGGGCACCGCCCAGGTCGGTGGCGCCGAAGCCGCCAGCGATATCGGTCATCGCCACCTTGATCAGCGACAGCCCCATGAGCGTGATGATGGTGCCGGTGACCACCGGGGTGATCAGCATCCGCAGTTTGCCGATGAACTGGCTCAAAACCACTTCGATGAAGGCGGCAAAAAAGCACACGCCGAAGATCGTCGAAAGGATCTCATCGGTGCCGCCGCCACGGGCCTTGACCATGAAACCGGCGCTGAGAATCACGCTGATGAACGAGAAACTGGTGCCTTGCAGGCACAACAACCCGGAACCGATAGGCCCGAAGCGTCGCGCCTGGACGAACGTGCCGAGCCCGGAAACGAACAGCGCCATGCTGATCAGGTAGGGCACTTCGCTTTGCAGGCCCAAGGCGCTGCCCATGATCAGGGTGGGGGTGATGATGCCGACAAAACTCGCCAGAACGTGCTGCAAGGCGGCGAAGACGGTGGCGGTGAGATGAGGGCGATCGTTGAGGCCGTAGATCAGATCGTTGTTGCGCGCAGCAGAGGCTTTTTCGGAGGCGGTCATGGTGATATGCGTGCCAAAAGGCGGGCCGGGTCAGAAAATGGAGGCGCAGGATGCCAGAAAGCTGGGAAAACAGTAACCAAGGGTTACAGAAATCCTGCTGCGGCGCTGCCAGGAACCTCAAGTGCCGGGCTTGAAAGCTGCCAGCAGATCCTCTTCGAACGCCTTTTGCGCATCCCCTGGCGACTGGGCGCGATGGCGGGCGAGCTGGAATGCCACTTCGAAACGGGTTCCATCATGCCGTACCGCGCGTAACAAGCCTTTTTCCTCCCAGCTTCGGGCGTAGTGGCCGGGTAGATAACCGATATGCCGGCCCGACAGAATGAACGCGAGCGTGCCTTCCACTTGCTCCGACCGCGCCGAACAAGGGGTCCCTTGAAAGGGGTCGTCGCGGCGCAGGAAGCGGTAGGGGTGGTCTACGCGATCACTGGCCTGCAGCGTTTGGTCGAGCGGCGCGTCGGTGCTGAAGAGTGGGTGGCCCGGGGCGCAGTACAGCTGCTGGCTCTCCCTGAACAGTTCACGGTAGTCAAACGCGTGCTGCGCCAGGGAGAAATAGCCGATGGCTAGATCCAGGCGTTGTTGCAACAGCAGCCTTTCCATTTCGCCGGGCATCGCGCTGATCAGTTCGATGCGCACCGACTCGTCGCGCTGGCGAAAGCGCCGTATCGCCTCGGCCACCCGTTGCAGCACCGATTGATCGAGCGCTTCGGACAACCCGACTCGCACTTCACCTATCAAGCGCCCGGCCACGCCATTGGATTGATGGCGGAAGGTTTCGATGGACTCGAACAGGGTGCGGATTGCGCCGAGCAGTTCCGCGCCCTTGGGCGTGACGTTAAATCCGCCTTTGCCACGACTGCATAACCGGTAGCCGAGCCGGGTTTCAAGCTTGGCCATCTGCTGACTGATGCTCGACTGGCTCAAGCCAAGTTCGCCTTGGGCGGCACTGAAACCACCGCACTCGACCACGCGTACAAACAAACGCAGAAGCTGCAGGTCCAGGTCGTGAAGTTGGCCAAGCATCAAACATTACTCCGTGATAATGCCAGGATAACAAAGTTGGTATTTTGCCAATGTATCCGACCGCGCATTGTGGCGTCACTCCGTAGATGTCAAACCAAGGAATATGCGATGGACGCCCCAATGCTGAACGATCAAGCCATGACCCGCGACAGCCTCTACGGTACTGCTGCGGAAAGCACCTACGCCGGCATCACCAGTTTCATGCGTCGTCGCTACAGCCGCGACCTGTGCGGAGTCGACGTGGCAGTCAGCGGCGTGCCGTTCGATACCGCAACCAGCAACCGTCCCGGTGCGCGTTTCGGTCCACGGGGCATTCGTGCAGCGTCGGCCGGGATCGCCTGGGAGCGCCACTGGCCGTGGACGTTCGATCCGTTCGACCACCTGGCGGTGGTCGATTTCGGTGATTGCACATTCGACTATGGCGCGCCGCACTCGATACCCCACAGCATCGAGGCCCACGCGGAACATATCCTTGCGGCCGGCAGCGCGATGCTGACCTTGGGTGGCGATCATTTCGTCACCTATCCACTGCTCAAGGCCCATGCGCGTAAACATGGCCCGCTGTCGCTGATCCATTTCGACGCCCACAGCGATACCTGGCCGGACGAGGCGGGCAAGCGGGTCGACCATGGCACGATGTTCTGGCACGCCGCACGCGAGGGCCTGGTGGAACCGTCGCGCTCGGTGCAGATCGGCTTGCGCACGACCAATGACGATGCCATGGGCTTTGCGATACTCGATGCACGCCAGGTGCATCGACGCGGCTGCGAGTCGATCGTCGAGGCCATCCGCGCCCGGGTGGGGGATAATCCGGTGTACCTGACGTTCGATATCGACTGCCTGGATCCGGCATTCGCCCCCGGCACCGGAACCCCCGTATGTGGAGGCTTGAGCACGGTACAGGCGCTGGAAATCCTGGGTGGTTTGCGCGGCATCAATCTGGTGGGCATGGACGTGGTGGAAGTTGCTCCGGCCTACGACAGCGCCGAGATCACTTCCCTCGCAGCAGCGACTTTGGCGATGGAAATGCTTTGCCTGTATGCGGCCAGACACAAGGTCGACCGTTGAAGCAATACCCTGCAGGAGCAAGGCTTGCCCGCGATGGCGATAGTGCGTTCACCAGCGCTTCGCGAGCAAGCCGGTCAAGCAGTGGTTCGGTCAGGCGACCGGAATCTTCGGCAGGTCCAGGATCCGGTCGCCGCTGAAGCGCGAAAAGGAGCCCGCCAGGGTTTCATGCGGCACGCCCTTGGGCACGTCGCTCACTTCATCCAGCCGCGCCATTTGCCCGGCATCCAATTCCACCGCCAGCGCCCCCAGGGTCGAGTCCAGCTGTTCACGGGTACGCGAACCCAGGATCGGAATCAACGTGGTCGTCGACTGCCGGGCTTTTTCCCGCAGCCATGCGATCGCCACATGGGTCGGGCTGGCAGCCAGTTCCCCGGCTACGGCGAGCAGCGTATCGAGCAGGGCGGTCTCGCGGGCGCCTTTTTCCGCGTGGATCAGCATGCCCAACTTGGCTGCGCGGTTATCCCCGTCGCTATTGCGGTACTTGCCCGTGAGGAACCCGCCACCCAGGGGCGACCACAAGGTCGCGGCGAGGCCCAGGGCCTCGGCCATTGGCAGCTGCTCACGTTCGACGCTGCGTTCGGCCAGGCTGTATTCGACCTGGAGTGCGACAATCGGCGCAAACCCGCGAACCTCGGCCAGCAGATCGGCCCGGGCAATGCGCCACGCCGGGAAATTCGACAGCCCCGCGTAGTGAATCTTGCCGGCACGCACCAGGTCGTCAAAACCTCGCAGAATCTCCTCCATTGGCGTGACGCCGTCGCTCATGTGCGCCCAGAACAGGTCAAGACGATCGGTTTTGAGGCGGGTCAGGCTCTCCTCGACAGCCCGGACCATATTCTTGCGATTGTTACCCGTGTGTGAAATGCCGTCTGCCGGAGTGGTACCCAAGGTGTATTTGCTGGCGATAACCAGCCGATCCCGCTCCGGCGCGATGAACTCGCTGAGCATGCTCTCAGACTGCCCGGCCTGATAACCATTGGCGGTATCGATGAAGTTGCCGCCGGCTTCCAGATAGCCGTCGAAAATGCGCATGGCCTCGTCGCGCTCCGCGCCGTGCCCCCAGCCCGTGCCAAAATTGCCGGCCCCCAGGGCCAGCTCCGAAACGCGCAAGCCGGTTTTACGGCCGAATACTTTGTAGTGCATGGCGGTGACTCCTGGAGCGAGCGGTGGGGGCTCGACATGAATGTTGTGCGATATTCGCTTAATATTACGTACGTAATATTAACCGTCAAGGTATTTTTCCACTGGCTGACGGCTAGCGCCCAAGCGCTCATGGCATACTGCCGCGCATGACCATCGACTCGCCGTTAAGCGCCTGGCAGCAGGCCATCGAACAGAAAGGTTTCGTCCAGGACGAAGCCCAGGAACATGCCGTGTGGGCCCTGCAGAAATGCTACGAGGCCCTGCACGAGGGGCGTCCGGGCGTGACCGGTGTCTATCTGTGGGGCCCCGTTGGGCGAGGCAAGACCTGGCTGATGGATCAGTTCTATCAAAGCCTGCGAGTCCCTGCCCGGCGCCAGCATTTCCATCATTTCATGGGCTGGGTGCACCAGCGGTCATTTCAGCTGACCGGTACCGCAGACCCGCTTAAAAGCCTGGCCCGGGAACTCGCCGAAGAAGTTCGGGTGCTGTGCTTCGATGAGCTGTTCGTCAATGACATTGGCGATGCGATCATCCTCGGGCGGTTGTTCCAGGTGATGTTCGAGCAGGGCGTGGTTGTGGTGTGCACTTCCAATCTGCCCCCTGACCAACTGTATGCCGACGGTTTCAACCGCGACCGGTTCGTGCCCGCCATCGAGGCGATCAAACAGCACATGCAGGTCATTGCAGTGGACGGCGCTGAAGACCATCGCCTGCATCCGGGCGCCGGGTTGCAGCGCTACTGGGTTGCAGAGCCCGGGCAGCCCAGTGCCTTGCACGAGGTGTTCTGGACATTGACCCTCGGCCAGTCGGTCTCCAGCGAGCCGATCGCGGTCGGTCACCGCTCGCTGCCGGTGGTACAGGCCAGCAAAAGCGTGCTCTGGTGCCGTTACGCCGACCTGTGCGAGCAACCCTTCGCCGCGATGGACTTCATGGTCCTGTGCGACACTTTCAAGGCTATCCTGTTGAGTGAAGTGCCGAACCTCAGCGCGCAAAAGCGTACCGGACGCATTGCCCGGGGCACTGAAGACGGGGTCGAGCGAGTGGCCGCTGGTGATCGCGAGTTACCTCAGTTGTCGGTGCATGATGACGGCGTGCGTCGATTCATCGCGCTGGTCGACGAATGTTACGATCGCAAGGTGCCGCTCTACCTTGAGGCCCAGGTATCCATGGCCGAGCTTTACACTGAGGGATATCTGGAATTTCCGTTCCGCCGCACCCTCAGTCGCTTGCAGGAAATGCAGCTGCAACGTTTTGCCGAGGTCTGACAACCGGGAAGCGAACCCATGTCTCACACGCTGTCGCATCATCTGCTGACCATGGCTTATCAGAACGCCTGGGCCAATCATCGGCTCGCCAAAGCATGGGGGCGTTTGGCCCCTGTGGAATTGGCGGCACCACGGGTCAGCTTCTTCCCCAGTCTCACAGCCACCTTGAATCACATCCTGACCTGCGACTGGTTCTACGTGGACGCGCTGGAGCGCGAGTTGCGCGGTGACGATCCGCATCCCGATTGCCAGGTGTTCTTCAGCCTGGATGAGCCCTGTACCACGGCTGCCGATCTGCAGCGCGAGCAGGCGCTGGTGGACCGGCGGCTGATCGCTTATTGCGAGCAGATGCGCGATAGCGATCTGGGCAAGATCGTGACCATTGCCCGTGACACGCCGCAGCATGACTGCCGATTGCGCATGCTCTCGCACTCGTTCGAACATCAGATTCACCATCGCGGGCAGGTCCATGCAATGCTCAGCTCAACCTCGGTGCAGCCGCCGCAGCTGGACGAGTTTTTTTGCGTGGGGGAGGCGGGCTTACGGGCTGAGGATTTTGCCGAGCTGGGATGGACCGAGGGATTGATCTGGGGGCATTGATCGGCAGGCTGGTATTCAATGCTTTGGGCGCAAAATGGGCTGCATTGCTGTTGATTTGTGATCGCGCTTGATAGATTCAGCGGCAGTTACTTCACGTGTGATCGAGGATGGAAATGGAATCCGCAGAAATTCTGGTACTTCAGGCCAGCTACACCAATGCCCTGCATGCCGAGGCCATCAGCCTGGTATTGAACCACTATGCAGAAGACCCGATGGGAGGCGGACATTCGCTGCCGGTCGATGTATTGGAAAACCTTGCGGGCGAACTGGCGAAGCGGCCACACGCCTTCAGCGTCCTGGCTTTCGTCAACGGCGAGCCGGCCGGTCTGGTCAATTGCTTTGAGGGTTTTTCGACGTTTGCCTGCAAGCCGCTGGTCAATGTGCACGACGTCGCCGTCGTGAAGAAATTTCGCGGTTTGGGGTTGAGTCAGAAGATGCTGCAAAAGGTTGAGGACATCGCCCGCCAGCGTGGCTGCTGCAAGATCACCCTGGAGGTTCTGGAGGGTAACGCCATTGCCCAGGCGTCCTATGGAAAATTCGGATTTGCCGCCGGGATGTTCGATCCGGCCCACGGTCGCATGCTGTTCTGGACCAAGGCGCTGTAAGACCTGAACCAGGCGAGGCGGGGGAGCAGGCTCCCTCGCCACAGCCTTGAGCTCGTTATGGTTTGTAGTGCTCCGTCATTTGTGCGGTCTGATCGTCCGGAACCCGCACTTGCGGCGCTGGCTGTTGCTGATTCGCCTGCTGGCTCAATCGCAAAGTCTCGTAGTAATAGCGCATGCGTTCAGCGCCGCCTTCCGCCCAGGCGGCTGTCGTGCCCAGCATCATCAAACTGGCGAGGATCAGGGTTGTAGATTTCATGGTGTGCCTCCCACTACAGGTTTCGGGTGCCCTTTCTTCCATGAAGCAATGTTGAAAGGGCATTATCCGCCGATTCCGTTAATTGGGAACTAACAGCTTTTAAATCTTCCAATCGAGGCTCAGGGTCACGGTACGCGGGTCGCCCCAGTAGTTGCCGTTATAGAAGCCGACATTCTCGTAGTACTTCTTGTCGAGCAGGTTGTTCACGTTGAGCGACGCCGACAGGTGCTGGTCGAACTCGTAGCGCGACATCAGGTTGACCAGGGTGTAGGCGTCCTGGCTGATGTTGGTGCGCTGGGTGATGATATTGCCTGCAGCGTTGCGCCCCACCGGGCGACTCGCGGCGCGGTAGATCTCGCTTTGCCAGTTAAGCGCGCCGCCCACCGTCAGCGCATGCCAGTTGCCTGGAAGCCGATAGGCCGTGGACAGGCGGAACATGTTCAGGGGCGCGGTGGTGTTGGTGCGGTTCTTTTCGCCGTTGACCGAGTGGGTATAGGTGTAACCGGCGGTCATGTTCCAGTCGGCCATCACCTCGCCGGACAGTTCGGCTTCGAAACCCCGGACCTTGGTGCCCTTGCCATTGGCCTTGTAGAACTCCTCTCCGGTGACCGGATCCGGTGGCACCGAATCGTCGAGCTCGGCGACGTTGTCCTGATCACTCCAGAACAGCGCCGTAGCCAGGTTGAGGCGCTCCTGAAGCAGGCTGCCCTTGAGTCCCAATTCATAGTTGCTGCCCACCACCGGTTCGAGGTACTTGCGGTTGGCGTCGCGATTGGTTTGCGGCTTGAAGATGTCGGTGTAGCTGACGTAGGCGGTGTACTCGGGTGTGATGTCGTAGAGCAACCCGGCGTAAGGCGTCCACATGTCGTTGTGTTTCTGGCTGGTATCGTCCACTGCGCTCAACACCTGATTGGCGTCGTAACTATTGGTGGTGCTCGACGATTTCCAGCTGCCATAGCGGCTGCCAAGTACGGCGTGTAACTCATCGGTCAGGCTCAGGCGTGTGGCCAGGTAACCGGCTTTCTGCTCGGTGCTGCTGGTGGACCCGGTGAGGCTGGTCACCGTGTCGGAGAATTTGCCGATATCGCCCATGTACTTCCAGTCCGGCACGATCGCGTAGTCATCAGCCATCGGACCGTCGGTGTAAGGGTTTCTATCGCTGCGCTGCGCTTGGCCATAACCCATCATCAGTTCATGTTCGCGTCCCAGCAGCGAGTAGGGACCGGACACGTTGAAGTCGTAGGCTTTCATCTTCTGGGTGCCGATCATGTGACTGACGTTGGCCACCATGCCGCTGCGATCGGGCTCGGGGAAGCCGCCTCCGGCGTAGTAGATCTTGCCGTCGGTGTCACTCTCGCGGTGGGTGTAGGCGGCCTTGAGGTGCCAGCCTGCACCCAATTGATGGTCCAGGTTGGCGAAGGCGGTCTGGTCCTTGATCGGCCAGGAACTCCAGGACGTGGCCATGTTGGTCGAACGGCCAAGGTTGGCCTTGCTGCCGTCGGCATTCCAGTAAGGTACGGTGCCCCACGAAGTGCCCTGTACGTGTTTGTTCTGGTAGTCGTAACCCACCGCCAGGGTGGTGGCATCGGTCAGATCGGCTTCGAGCACGCCGTAGCCGACTTCCCGTTGCTGCTGGTATTTGTCGCGGAACGAGTCGCTGTCACGGTATGCCAGCACGCTGCGGCCGCGCAGGCGCCCATCGAAGGCCAATGGCCCGCCAACGTCCAGGTAGGTGTAGTAATTGTCATAGCTGCCGGCGCTGACACCGGTCTTGGCCTCCCATTGCGCAGTCGGGCGTTTGCGCACCATGTTGATGGTCGCGGATGGATCCCCGGCGCCCGTCGTCAGGCCGGTGGCGCCGCGCACGACTTCGATGCGGTCGTAGATGATGGTGTCGGAGTCGGACTTCATGTAACTGAAGGTGTTGAGCATCCCGTCAACCTGGAAGTTGTTGATCGAGTAGCCGCGCGAGGAATAGTTGACCCTGTCGGAGTCGTTGTGTTGCACCACAATGCCGGTGGTCTGGCGCATGGCTTCGGACAGCGAAGTGAGTTTGAAGTCGTCCATTTGCTGGCGCGTGACCACTGAAACCGACTGTGGGGTTTCCTTGATCGACAGGTTCAGGCGCGTGGCGCTGCTCATGGCGCCGGTGGTGTAGGACTGGGTGTTTTCGGTGTTATTGCCCAAGCCCTGGGCGGTGATACTGGTGGCGGTCAGCTCGAGGGCGCCGGCGACCGGAGCCTTTTCAATTTCGCTGTCGGCGAGCAGGTCCGGGCTCAGTGCAACGCTGCACAGGCCCAGGGTTAAAGTCATGGAACGGGTAATAGGCGCGAACATCGCAGCCGACTCCTTGTCGTTGAGGGAAAAATTCCGTTTGCTCAAAGACGAAGGAGGGCGGCGAATATTTAGTGGTAAACAATAATTATAGTATTTGCTGTGGGGTGCCTGGCAGCCTTAATGCTGCACGACTTCCACGGGTTTGGGTTTCATCAGGCTGAAGTCGATCAACGGCCGCTGCTGTTTTTCGTAGGGATTGCCGATCAGCAATGGGCGCGGCTTGAAGCTGTCGCTGACCAGGCTCTTGCTGCGATCGAGCTCATCGAAATTCAGCCCCGCCATGTCCGCCCAGGTGTGGATCAGGTGCGAGCTGCTGTAGGGGCGGCTCAGATCGCCAGCGAAGTTCCAGTCATGGGATTCACGCCATTTCGGCGAGGCCCAGGCCATGAAAGGAATGGTGTACATCGGCGCGGTTGGCTTGTTTTCGTTGCGGCCCAAGGTGCTATGGCCCGGCGAGTCGAAGACGTCTTCTCCATGGTCGGACAGGTACATCAGGAAGCCATTGGGGTCCGTTTTCGCGTAATCCTTGATCAGGCTCGAGACCACGAAGTCGTTATACAGGACCGCATTGTCGTAGCTGTTGTAGGTCGGCAATTGATCGTCACGTACGCCGGCCGGTACACCCTGGCGATCCTTGAACTTGTCGAAGGTCGAGGGGTAACGGTACTGGTAACTCATGTGCGTGCCCAGCAGGTGCACCACGATCAGCTTGCGCGGTGCCGCGTCGGCCAGGGCCTTGTTGAACGGCGCGATGACATCGCCGTCGTACTGGGCGGCGTTCTGGTTACGGTTGTTGTTGAGGTACACCTGCTCGTCGGCTTGCTCGGAGAAGGTCGTCAACATGGTGTTGCGCTTGGTCATGGTCTGCTGGTTGGTGATCCAGAAGGTCTTGTAGCCGGCCTGTTTCATCATGCTGACCAGCGACGGAGTCGACAGATACAACGCCGGGTTATCTTCGTCGGCGAATGTCAGCACCTGCTGCAGCGCTTCAATGGTGTAGGGGCGCGGGGTGATGACGTTGTCAAAGACCGATAACTGGTCCTTGAGCTTGTCCAGCTCAGGGGTGGTATTGCGCGGGTAGCCATACAGGCTCATGCGCTGGCGGTTGGTCGATTCGCCGATCACCAGTACCAGGGTCGCAGGCTGATTGGCTGCGGAGTCGGTAAGGTTTTTCAGCGGAGCGATCTTGCTCGCGCTGTGCAGCATGTCCTGCATGCCGGCGAGGGTATCGAGGTAGCGGTGGTAAGCCACGGCCATCTGCCATGGCACGGCAGGTTCGATGCGGGTTTCGAATTTCTCGAAGCCTTCTGCCAGGCTGCCGGTACGCAGGGTCTGCTTGACCAGCGGATAACCGATCACTGCCACCAGGATGGCCGTTGCTGCCAGGAAGGCCCGCCCGCGAGGCAGGTACACCGGACGCAAGCGGGTCCACAGGAAGTAGGCAAACAGCGTGTGGGCAAGAAAGGCCGCGACCATCCACCAGGCGAAATACTGGGTCATGTACTCGCCAGCTTCAGAGATGTTCGATTCGAACATGATGAAGATGACGCTCTGGGAAAACTCCTGCTGATAGATGAAGAAGTAGCCCAGGCTGGCCATCGAGCAGGCCCACAGCACCACACCGATACAGGCGGCGAGCACACGGGTCTGTCGGGGAAAGAGCAGCATGGGCGCGAGCCAGACCGCGCTCATGATGAAGGCTTGGCGGAAGCCGGTGAAACCCGAGGTGCCGGTCAGCTGGATCAGCAGTTGGGTGATGCCGGAAAAGTACCAGAAGAACACAAACAGCCAGGCAAGCCCGGCCCAGTCGAACCCTTTCGCAGTCGTGTTGCTGCGTTTGAACAAAGCCATTCAGCGCTCCAGCCTAGATAATCGTCGACCGCCGCCAGTGCAAACTGGTGGACGAACGGGCGCGGCACGCCTACCGAGCGGCCACAATGGCGCAGGAGTATCAATGAACGGGTGTGAAAAGTTTGTGAGTTGCAGGAGCGAGCTTGCTCGCCATTGGCGTGAACGATGACGCTGGGTGCCTGATGGCCCGCGGCGGCCTCTCGTTTTTCGCGAGCGAGCTCGCTCCTGCAGGGCGGTCAGGCGCGGTGGGTTACTGGCAGGGCCTGTGGCTGGTGGCCTTGGTTCAGCTGGCGCAATTGCGCAAGCTGCTGCTTCAGCAGGTCGTTCTCTTCTCTGAGCCGGCCCAGTTCATCACGACGGATCGTGACGTAGAGAGTTTGTGCTGGTCGTGCTGCTTGTACTGTGCCCATTGCTCACCTCGCAAATGGTGTTTCAACTGTGAACCTGCCCCCGACGTCGGGCGCTGATTAACTATCGGCTGCAATTTTGATTTCTTTTACCTGCGAAGGGAACTTTTTTATTTTTCGTGGTCGGTGTGTCTTCGCGACGATTCCCGACGTTATCAGTCTGGATCGGGCACAATGCACGGAAACTTCATGGCGACCTGTCTGACTAAGCTGAACAGGTCGCGTTGGGCTATAACCTTTGACACACATTATTTGCAGTAAGGAGCATCAGCACATGCAACTCGGGATTATTGGACTGGGCCGCATGGGCGGTAATATTGCGCGGCGCCTGATGCTCAACGGGCATTCCACCGTTGTCTACGACCGCAATACCGCTTTTGTCGACACCCTGGCCGCAGAAGGCGCCAAGGGCGTCATCGACCTGCCGGCCCTGGTGGCTGGCCTGGCCAAGCCACGTGCCGTCTGGGTCATGCTGCCGGCCGGCGCGCCGACCGAAGACACCATCGACACCCTGAGCACCTTGCTCGAAGCCGGTGACACCATCATCGACGGCGGCAACACCTTCTATAAGGACGACATTCGCCGGGCCAAGAGCTTGTCGGAAAAAGGTCTGCACTACATCGATGTGGGCACCTCCGGTGGCGTCTGGGGCCTTGAGCGGGGTTATTGCATGATGATCGGCGGCGAAGCCGAGGTGGTCAAACGCCTGGATCCGCTGTTCGAAAGCCTGGCCCCTGGCATCGGTGACATCCCGCGCACCAAGGACCGCAAGTCCGATGACGACCGTGCCGAGCGCGGTTACATCCACGCCGGCCCTGCAGGCTCGGGTCATTTCGTGAAGATGATCCACAACGGCATCGAGTACGGAATGATGCAGGCCTTCGCCGAAGGCTTCGATATTCTCAAGACCAAGGCCAGCGAAAACCTGCCTGAAGACCAGCGTTTTGACCTCAACGTCGCCGACATCGCCGAAGTCTGGCGTCGTGGCAGCGTGGTCTCGTCCTGGTTGCTCGACCTGACCGCAGACGCCTTGGCCAGCGATCCGAAACTCGACGGTTACTCGGGTTCCGTAGCTGACAGCGGTGAAGGTCGCTGGACCATCGAGGCGGCCATGGAACAGTCGGTACCGGTTCCCGTGCTGTCGAACTCGCTGTTCTCTCGCTACCGTTCACGCGGGCAGGGCACCTTTGGCGACAAGATTCTCTCGGCCCAGCGGTTCGGCTTCGGCGGCCATGTGGAGACTTCGAAAAAATGACTGGCCTGATCCGCAATAAATCCAAGGCTGAACCAGCACCACCCACCACGCTGTTCCTGTTCGGTGCACATGGTGACCTGGTCAAGCGGCTGCTGATGCCGGCGCTGTACAACCTGAGTCGCGATGGATTGCTGGGGGATGGATTGCGGATCATCGGCGTTGACCACAACGCCATCAGTGACGAAGCCTTTGCGCAGAAGCTCGAGGATTTCATTCGGGCGCAAGCGATGAGCAAAGTCGGCAAGGGCGATGACGCCCTTGACCCGGCGTTGTGGGCCACACTCGCCAAAGGCATCAGCTACGTCCAGGGCGACTTCCTGGACGACAGCACCTATTCAGCCCTGGCGGCGAAAATCGCCGCCAGCGGCACCGGCAATGCGGTGTTCTACCTGGCCACCGCGCCACGTTTCTTCAGCGAAGTGGTGCGTCGACTGGGCGCGGCGAAGCTGCTCGAAGAAACCCCCGAAGCGTTTCGCCGCGTCGTGATCGAAAAGCCTTTTGGCTCCGACCTGCAAACCGCAGAGGCCTTGAACGCGTGCCTGCTCAAGGTGATGTCGGAAAATCAGATCTACCGGATCGATCACTACCTGGGCAAGGAAACCGTACAGAACATTCTGATCAGCCGGTTTTCCAACAGCCTGTTCGAAGCGTTCTGGAACAACCACTACATCGACCATGTGCAGATCACTGCCGCCGAGACCGTCGGCGTGGAAACCCGGGGCAGCTTTTACGAGCACACCGGCGCGTTGCGCGACATGGTGCCCAACCACCTGTTCCAGTTACTGGCGATGGTCGCCATGGAGCCGCCTGCCGCTTTTGGTGCCGACGCGGTACGCGGCGAGAAGGCCAAGGTCGTCGGCGCGATTCGCCCCTGGTCGGTGGAAGAGGCCCGGGCCAACTCGGTGCGAGGCCAGTACACCAGCGGCGAAGTCGACGGCAAGGCATTGCCTGGTTATCGCCAGGAAGGCAACGTTGCGCCCGACAGCACCACCGAAACCTACGTCGCGCTCAAGGTGATGATCGACAACTGGCGCTGGGTCGGGGTGCCGTTCTATTTGCGCACCGGCAAGCGCATGAGCGTGCGCGACACGGAAATCGTCATCTGCTTCAAGCCGGCGCCCTATGCGCAATTTCGCGATACCGAAGTGGATGAACTGCAGCCAACGTATCTGCGCATCCAGATCCAGCCCAACGAAGGCATGTGGTTTGACTTGCTGGCCAAACGTCCTGGCCCGGCGCTGAAGATGGCCAATATCGAGCTGGGTTTTGCCTACAAGGACTACTTTGAAATGCAGCCGTCCACCGGCTATGAGACCTTGATCTACGACTGCCTGACCGGCGACCAGACGCTGTTCCAGCGCGCGGACAACATCGAGAACGGCTGGCGCGCCGTGCAACCCTTCCTCGACGCCTGGCAGCAAGATGCCAGCGTTGAGGGCTATGCCGCCGGTGAAGACGGCCCGCAGGCGGGCGCAGATCTGCTGACTCGCGACGGTCGCGTCTGGCACAGCCTCGGATGAGTGAATTGACCCGAGCGCCGATCCGCTTTTTGCTCAGCGACATGGACGGTACCTTGTTGCTGCCCGACCACAGTCTCAGCCGGCGCACCATCGAGGCCGTTCGCTCACTGCGTGAGGCGGGGGTGCTGTTCAGCCTGGCCACCGGGCGTCCGCCAAAAGCCATGTTGCAGCAGATCGAAGCCCTGGGCGTTGACCTGCCAACGGCGGCATTCAACGGTGGCACCCTGGTTAATCCTGACGGGAGTATTCTGGTTGCCCATTATTTGCCAGCCACCGCAGCGTTGACGGCATTGGCGTTGTTTGCCGATCGCAGCGACGTTGAAGTCTGGGTGTTCAGCGGTGGTGACTGGCTGCTCAAGGATCCCGACGGGCCGATGGTGCCCAGGGAGCAGCATGGGCTGGGTTACCCGCCCGTCGTGGTCGACAGCTTCGAACCCTATCTGGAACGCATCGACAAGATCGTCGCGACCAGCAACAACACCGATCTGTTGATTGAGCTCGAAGCGCTGTTATTGCCCAAGGTGCAAGAGCAGGCGCAGGTCTCGCGTTCGCAACCGGTTTACCTGGACGTCACGGCCATGCAGGCCAACAAGGGCGCGGCACTGGCGACACTGGCCGAGTTTCTTGGCGTGCCCCTGGAGCACACGGCGGCGCTGGGCGATGGCGGCAACGACCCGGCGATGTTTCACCAGGCCGGTTTGTCGATCGCGATGGGGCAGGCGGAAGAGGCGGTGAAGCGCCAGGCGGACGTCGTCACTGGTGCCAACACCGAAGACGGCGTTGCGCAGGCGATTGAGCAGTACATCCTCAACCACCCACACCGCGCCGCACTGTAGGAGCAAAGCTTGCTCGCGATGACGCCCTGTCAGGCGCCATTGATGCCAGATTCACGGCCTCATCTCGAGTAAGCCTTACTCTCGCAGGGGTGGCGTGGCCGCACAGGTTTCTGTGGTTACAACCAATAGCTGACCGCATACCACCCGAGCACGCCCATCACAACGGTGTACGGCAATGCCATCCACACCATCCGCCCATACGACAGGCGAATCAGCGGCGCGATTGCCGAGGTCAGCAGAAACAGGAATGCCGCCTGGCCATTAGGCGTCGCCACGCTCGGCAGGTTGGTGCCGGTGTTGATCGCAATCGCCAGGGCCTCGAAGTGCTCACGGCTCATATGGCCGGACACAAACGCCTGCTTGACCTCGGTGATGTAAATGGTTGCAACAAACACGTTGTCGCTGATGGCCGACAACAGGCCGTTGGCAATGAACAACATGCCCGGTTGCTGCTCTGCGGGGAGGGCCAGCACCCACTGAATCAACGGCGTGAACAACTGCTGATCGTGGATCACCGCAACCACTGCAAAGAACACCACCAGCAGCGCGGTGAAGGGCATGGCGTCCTTGAAGGCATTACCAATGCGATGTTCGTCGGTAATGCCGGTGAATGCCGTGATCAGCACAATCACCATCAACCCGATCAACCCCACCTCGGCCACATGGAAGGCCAGGCAGCCGATCAGGATCAGCGCCGCCAGGCCCTGGACGACCAGTGCAGCACGCTGGCGAGAAGTGCGCTCGGCGTTATCTTCTGCGGCATAGTTGGCCAGTACGGCGCGCACGTTGTCCGGCAACAGCGTGCCGTAGCCGAACCAGCGCAGCTTTTCCAGCAGCACGCAGGTCACCAGGCCCGCCACCAGCACCGGCAAGGAAACCGGGGCCACTTTGAGGAAGAACTCGGCGAAGTGCCAACCCATCTCGTGGCCAATCAGCAAGTTTTGCGGCTCGCCCACCAAGGTGCAAACACCGCCCAGTGCTGTGCCGACGGCACCGTGCATCAACAGGCTGCGCAAGAAGGCGCGAAATTGCTCGAGGTCATCGTGATGCAGTTGCGGCACATGACGGTCGTCGGAGAAAGCGCTGTCCAGGCGCGGGTCATGGCCCGAGGCCACGCGGTGGTACACCGAATAAAAGCCCACCGCTGCGCTGATGATCACGGCGGTCACGGTCAGGGCGTCGAGAAAGGCCGACAGAAACGCCGATAAAAAGCAGAACAGCAGCGCCAGCAATGCCTTGGACCGCACGCCGAGCAGCAGCCGGGAGAACAGGAACAGCAGCAAGTCTTTCATGAAGTAGATACCTGCCACCATGAACATCAGCAGCAGGATTACCGGAAAGTTGTGCACCAGTTCGTCATACAACGCCTGGGGTGTGGTCATCTTCAGCAGCAGCGCTTCAATCAGCAGCAGCCCCCCCGGCATCAGCGGATAGCATTTAAGCGCCATGGCCAGGGTAAAAATGAACTCCAGGACCAGCAACCAGCCCGCCACCACAGGGCCGACCGTCCATAACACCACAGCGTTGAGAATCAGAAAGCCGACGATGCTCGCCTTGTACCAGCGGGGAGAGTGCCCGAGAAAATTGTGCGCGAACGCCTGGGCCATTGAACCGGACATCGGCTGCTCCTTGTATTAAGAAGCGCGCAACTTGCCGTAAGACCAGCGGAATATCAAGTGCAGGAAAAGTCTCCGCGCGCCATTCACCCCAGGTAGCGCGCCACAATCGCCCGGTAATTGCCGTCGAGCGAATAACCCCCAACGACAATCGCGCCATCTGTTTGTGCAGTCAGTGAAGTCGCTGTGTCCAGGCTGCGACTCAGCCGGGTGCGGACCCAGCCGAGGCCATCACCGAACTGGTGATCCAGTTGCCCATCCGGCAGATACCGGGCCAGTATGAAGTCAGCCTCACAGCCTCCAAGCGTCGCACCAGCGGCCAGGGTGCAGCCGTCGGGCAAGGCCAGGGCCGCTGTCCATTGACAGCCACTGCGGCCGATCTCCAGCAGTCGCGGCTGACCGCCATGGCAATGACTGTCGGGACGCCCGTTGTTGTGCAACCGCAGGGACAGGCAATGCATGGGGTCCCGGCTGCTGCCTACGCACAGCAGGTCCTCGTTGTACTGCTGGACGATATGGCTGACGTGAGTGCTGCGGCCGGCACCATCGAAACTCATGAAACCGTCGACTGCGAAGTTGGTGTCCAGTTGCCCGTTGGCGTGGTAACGGGCGAGCAATCCTTCGGCGGGAAAGTTGATCGACCCACCCACCAGGATTCGACCATCTGCTTGCAGCAAGAGACTGCTGAGCCAGGTGTTCATCAGCAAGTGCCGGACGATCACAAATCCGCGGCCATTGAACGAGCTGTCCAGTGAGCCGTCACGGTTCAGGCAGATGAGCAGGCCGACATGATCGGCCAGTTCGAAATGATGATTGGCCAATAGCAGGATCCTGCCGTCCTCCTGCACCCGTAGATCGCAGGCTTCGGCGCCCGGAACGCCCGGTGGAAGCCAGGCATCACGCACGCCCACGGAAAGATTGCCGGGCAAGCGCACCACGCAGCGGCCATTCTCGCCGAAGCCCTGGACCGGTTGGCCACAGTGGTCAAACAACGCCAGGGCCGGGAGCGTGCGATGGCCGTTGAGATAGTGCAGCCCGGCCAGCAGGATGTTGCCGTTGGGCAGCACCGCGAGTTTGCCGGCCATGGCCTCGAAACCATTCTCGAACTGGCCGATGACGCTGCCTTGATCACCGAAAGACAGGTCCGCAGACCCATCGGCCAGGAGGCGTGCCAGGCCAAAGCGACTGCCCTCGGCCATTCCGACTTTGGCCGCGACGAGGATGCGCCCGCAGGCATCAATGGCGACGTCATGGGTCATGCTGCAGAGGCTGCCGGCGAAATACACCTGGGTGGTTCCGCGGGCGGCAAATGAGAGGTCGAGGCGACCGGCTTGGCTGAGTGTTGCGGGGGAGGCAAAGGCAACCTGGCTTGACATGCACGCATCTCCTTGCGAGTCGTCGTCCAGAAGTTGGCCTGGCGACCTTATAAGGAAGATATTCAAACCCTGAATGGCCAACCGTACAACTGGGAGAAATAACGGGCGGAGGGTCGCAGTGTGCCAGAAGAGTGTCTTTTTGAACCAGTGGCAAGCCTGCCAAGTAATTAGTACCTTCGCAGTACTGAACAGCCCACTGAAAGACTGGGAAGGGCGCGGATTACTGCCAGGTAATCCGCGCTGCTATCAGTGTGGCATCGACCATGATTCAAGGTTGTAACCGTCACGGCTGAGTTCTTCGCGGGCCTGTTTAAGCACACGCTCAAGTTGTGCCGGATCGGTATAGGCACTGCTTGGAATCTGTTTGCGACCAATGCTGCATTTGGTGCGGTCGATCACTGTCAGGCTGAGTTCACCGTTGCCATCTTGTAGAGACCAGGCCACACACTGGAAAGGCTGGAATGCGCGGTCTGCAATCAAAAGAGCTTCGTTGATACGGAGCGGGGCGTTCATTGGGGTTCTCTCTCTATATGCCCAATCAAGTGATCGGCCGACGGTCGGGCTTCCCGTGCGGCTGGTACTTGTACTGATGTCCTCAACCCGGCCTCGGGTCACACTGGAATCGAAGAAATTTCACCTTTCTTGCAAGAACTCGCTGTTCGGTGCTGTTTTGAAAGCTGAATGAAAGGTTGAAGTTCATTAGGTAACTAACCAAGTAGTCTTTTATAACTGTTTAGGCGAGCGCCTTATAGTCAATCGGTACAAGCAACTGTCAATTTCTTGCTAATGTTACAGCCAGGTCCGCCAAATGACTGTTTTTACTAATATTTAATCGAATTTGGCGCCAAGGAACAGTCATGAACGAAGCGCCTGCCCAACGACGTCTATTAGTGGTTGATCCTTGCGACGATTGCCATCGTTTACTGCCAGGATTGCGAGCTGTGGGCTGGGATGTCGAAAGCTGCACACTGGAAAATGCCGCCGACAAGACCTGTGATGTCGGCCTGTTGCGATTACAACCCTTTCATCTGGAACGCCCCGAGGCGGTCAAGGAACTGATTAGCCGCAGTGGCACCGAATGGATCGCCGTGCTTAACCAGGAAGTCCTGCGGCTGCAGAATGTCGGCGACTTTGTCTGCGAATGGTTTTTCGACTTCCACACCCTGCCGTTTGATGTTTCAAGAGTTCAGGTAACCCTGGGGCGCGCGTTCGGAATGGCGCGTTTGCGCGGTAAAGGCACCGTGCACATTGACCAGCCAGAACATGAGCTGCTCGGCGACAGCAAGCCGATCCGCGAGCTTCGCCGGCTGTTGAGCAAGCTGGCACCTACCGAGTCCCCGGTACTCATCCGCGGTGAAAGCGGCACGGGCAAAGAGCTGGTGGCCCGCACCCTGCACCGGCAATCCCAGCGGCACAACAAACCCTTCGTGGCCATCAACTGCGGCGCGATTCCCGAACACTTGATCCAGTCCGAGCTGTTTGGCCACGAGAAGGGTGCCTTCACCGGCGCCCACCAACGCAAAGTCGGCCGGATCGAAGCGGCGAACGGCGGCACACTGTTCCTCGATGAGATTGGTGACCTGCCGCTGGAGCTGCAAGCCAATCTGCTGCGCTTCCTGCAGGAAAAACATATCGAACATGTTGGCGGCAGCCAGCCGATACCGGTAGATGTGCGAGTTCTGGCGGCGACCCACGTCGACCTGGAAGCGGCGATCGAGAAGAAACGCTTCCGTGAGGATTTGTACTACCGCCTCAACGTGCTGCAAGTCGTCACCGCGCCATTGCGTGAACGGCATGGCGACTTGTCCATGCTGGCCAATCATTTCTCCCACTTCTACAGCCATGAAACCGGCCGCAGGCCACGCAGCTTCAGCGATGACGCGCTGATCGCGATGGGCAAGCATGATTGGCCGGGCAATGTGCGCGAATTGGCCAACCGGGTTCGTCGCGGCCTGGTGCTGGCCGAAGGTCGGCAGATCGAAGCCCGCGACTTGGGGCTGATCAGCCACCATACCGTGGTTGCGCCAATGGGCACGCTGGAGGATTACAAAACCCGGGCTGAGCGCCAGGCGTTGTGCGATGTGCTCAACCGTCACAGTGACAATCTGAGCATTGCAGCGAAGGTGCTGGGTATCTCGAGGCCGACATTTTATCGGTTGTTGCACAAGCATCAGATTCGTTAGATCCAGGAATGCAAAAGATCGCAGCCTCGTTGCACTCGGCAGCTCCTACATTGAATTGAAAATCTCTGTAGGAACTGTCGAATGCAACGAGACTGCGATCTTTTGTCTTATGTACCTCAGAAGTAGTAAGGGAATTTCAGGCTGAATGAAAAGTCCGGCGAATCGTCAGTCAGGCCAATAGCCAGGTTGGGCACGATCGTCAGCTTGTCGGTGGCCGCCAGGGTCATGCCGATGTTGAAGTTGGCCGCGTTGTAATCACTGTTGCTAATGGACTGCCAATCACCGCCATCGGGCTTGATCTTGCTTTTGCGAGCGAACTGGTCGGTGAACGAGAACGACATACTCATCTTCTCGTTCAAGGCGAACGCAATACCCGCGCCCACCTGCCAGGAGTCCCCCAGCTTCACATCGCCGCTGACCTTGGAGCCAACCTGAGGACTGATGTCGCTGAAAGAGTCCTGCATGTTGTAGGTGTACGCCAGGCTGCCGAACAGTACGGCCGGGTCAAACGTCTTGACCAGCGAGATACCCGGGGTGATCGCCCACACACCGTTACCGGTTGGCAGGTCCTCGGGTACCGAGAGGTTATCGTTGGTGGGGTCGCTGACCAGTTTGATGCCGTAGGGGTCCTTGCCGGTGGGTGCCTTGACCCGCAGCGTGACAACCGCGTCGGGGAGGTTGACCGACTCGTCCAGGAATTTGTAAGCCACGCCAACGTTTACATCGCCAATGGTCGGGTCGCGGGTGACGGTTGCATCCGACGTCACCGGGCCTGCACCACCAGCGCCGCCGGAGGAGTAAGTCGACTCTCGATAAACCACGGGAACGTTAATATCGAACTGCCAGCGTTGCGCCAGGTTGTAGCGAGCGGTCAAGTCCAGTGTCCAGTTATCCGCCTTGATACGGTCCAGGTTGATGTTGCCGAGAAAGATCGAGTCCAGCGCCAGGAAGCCATTGAGCGTCAATGCGCGAGTGTCGTAGTGGGTGTAGGTCAGGCCGGTTTCGACGCTGAACTTTCCGCCACCGAAGAAGCCACTGGCTTCGTCATACAGGTTGGAAACGCTGGGCGCTGGTTCCGAGTCTTCCTTGAGCGACTGGCCATAGGAACTGCCGGCGGTTCCCGGAGCGCCTGCAGCCACGGCCTGACCATTCCTGGTCGGGTCGGCCGGGGATTTGGTCAGGCGTCTGGGCGGCGCCGCCGCCGGGGTTTCTTCGACTTGGCGAACCCGTTGTTCGAGTACCATCAACGCGTTCTGTTGAGCTTGGTAACGCTGCTTCAACTCCATGAGTTCTTGTTTTAGTGCTTCAACCTGGGGGTCTGTCGCTGCATACAGCAGAGTGACCGGAGCCAGGCTACTCAAACAGACGATTGCTCTGAGCGTTAACGATCGGTGCATGGGTTAGCCGTCCCTTCTGACTACTTCTGATGAGACTGAGCGTAGATCAGAATCCGGCAGTGCGAAGACCTTTAAGCTGGTCCAGATTACCGGTCAATGACCCGCCTGTAGTCGCACTGTCACGCAGCACCACATTGAACGATGTGAGGTTGCGCACCTGGTTGCTACTTCCCAGCAAAGTCGTGTTCTGCGTCAGCCCACCCTGGGCCAGGCGTTGGATCGTACTGCCTTGATTGTTGTTGGCCACGATGTTGAGTTGCACACCTGTGCCGGATGAGGAAACGCTCAGGGAACCCGCGCCATTACTGCCCACCAGCGTGGTGCCTGCGGCCAGTGCCTGGCCCTGGGGTTGCATGACTGGCGCCTCGTTCGCCTTGGTAACGTTGATGTCGACATTGTTGTAGGCGGTGTTGTTGTCACCGGCCGCACGCACGACTTGAGTGACACCTTCGGTGGTGTTGAGGCCGCTGCCGCCGGTTACGGTGCCGGTGCCTGAACCCGTTGCCGCAACGGTTTGCTCGCCTGTGCCCGCAGCAGAGTTGGTGGTGCCTTGCGAACTGCTGGCACCCGGGGTTTTTTCATCGATCATCGACACATAGAACTGTGGCTTGATCGTTGATTTCTGGATCTGCATCGAGGAGGTGACCCCGATCAATTCTCCTTTGGCATTTTCCCAGGTGCTGGTCATGGCAACCCCGAAGCTGATGATCCTTCCGGGCATGACATAGCGGCCTCGCAGGCTCGCCAGCTCCTGATCCTTCAGTTCAATGGGTTTGAACGTCTGTGCCTGGGTTGGCAGGCTGGCAGCCAGGCAAACGACGGCCAGCCAGGTTGGAGTGTTCATTGGATGCTCCCGGAGCTTCATGCTCCCTTGTTATTAGAAGAAGTCGCTTTTTATGAACCCGAAATCCATCAGGTCTGCGTCTCGCACCGGGCTGAATGCATTGATACGGTTTTTGGCAGTGAGTGGTACGGGAGGGTCGAGCAAGGCGTTGTTTTTGTCGTAGCCCTGACCGATAACGGCAAAGATGATGCCGTTCCAGCCTTTGACAAAGTCTTCGACCTTGAATCGTTTATGACCCAGTACCGGATCTCCGATGTATACCCAGCCGTCGTGAACTCTTTGCATGACTACAAAGTGTTTGTAGCCACGAATGTCCAGCAGAACCACTACCGGGATTTTCACTTCGCTTAACGTCTCCGGTGCTACACGGTAGCCACGGGCGCGCATGCCGATACTTTCTACGTAACGCTTCATGTCCAGCATGGAAAAGCCCTGGACCCGGACCAGATCCTGGTCGGATTGGGCGAGCATGCCTTCGATGATCTGTTCTTCGTTCACGTCCAGCCAGTAGGCCTGGCGCAAGACGGTCGCCAGCGCAGCTGCGCCGCAACTGAAGTCGGTTTTCTGTTGTACCAGGTCGGCAAACTTGCGCTCGCGAATGCTCTGGATCGGCTTGTACACCACCGCTCCGCCGGGCAGGATCACGGACAGCGGCATTTGTGCCGCCTCGGTCATACCGGCCATGCCAAGCAAAAATGCCAAGGCGATGATGCGCATGGTTGGACGCCTTCTGGGTGTGCTGAAAAAGGCCCCCGTAAGGGGGCCTCCACAGACAACGATTAGAACGACTGGTTGGAAATCGCCAGCGAGTTGCTTTGTTGGTTGCCCACACCCGCAGCCACGTTGACGCCCAGGTTGCCGCTGCCACCGTTGACCGAACCACTGAGGGTTGCGGTGTTGGTTACAGGGTTGGCCCAGCCAGTTGGAGTCAGCACTTGATAGGAGTATGTAGTACTCAAGTCAAATGCACTGCTTTCAGCATAGCCTTTGGATTTGTCATACGCAGATTCGGACGATTTGCTGCCCGATTTTTCGTATGCAGAGGCCTGGGCTTTTTCGTAGGCCTTGTCATACGATTTTTCGAACGAAGAGTCGTGCGATTTGGTGTACGACTTGTCTACGCTGACGTCCAGCGATGCGTCGAGCGAAGCGTTAAGCGATGAACTGTTGGTCTCGCTGCCACTTTGCTCATGACGACCATAGTCACGGGTATATTCCCTGGCCGTTTCAGCAGCGGCGTCCAGAGTGGCGCTCAGTGTGGCAGTCAGAGAAGCATTCGAAGAACCGCTCGAATCGCTGCTGTGAGAGCCACTGGCATTCCAGCTGCTTGAGCCGCTGGCTGCAGAAGCCTGGGCGCCGGCCAGTTCAAAGCTCGAAGAAGCGCTTTGACTGCCATTGGCAACGGACGCATAGCCTTGAGAAGCACTACCGCTGGCCGAATTGGTGACGGTGATGGTATCCAGGCGATAAGTCCGATCAGCGTTGTTGTTCACTGTCAGGCCAGGACCGTTTTGAGTGGCGGAAGCAGTCGCGGTTGCGTTGCCCAGTGGAGCGTTGGCATTAGCAATGGCCATGGTGTTTTTCTGCTGGTTAAGGTCGCCACCAGCAATGTTGATACCCATGTTACCGCTGCCGCCATTACCCGAACCGGTCATCACGGCCGAAGAGGTGCTGCCGAAGTTGTTGACCGTGTTGTTGTTGCTGAACTGGTTGACGGTGGAGCTCGCGGAAGCAGTGCCGAACACGAAGCTGTTATCCAGACTGGAGTCCGATGCAGCGTTGGCGATTGCGGCCGCGTTGTCTTGCTGGTTGCCGTTACCAGCAGCCACGTTGACGCCGACGTTGCCGCTGGTGCCGGTAGCGGAGCTGGTCATTTCAGCTTCGTTCACGGTCCCTTCATTGCGGATGCTGTTGCCGGTGCTGCGTTGGTTGTCGATGGCATTGGCAGTAGCAAAGACAGGGATCATGGTTGGAGGAGGAGTTCTTGGGCCTCCGTTGCCGTTCCCATTGTTGCCATTATGGCCATTGTTATGACCATTGTTATGGCCATTGTCGTGGCCGTTGTTATCGTATTGCCCAGCTTGTACAGCAACAGCCATGACCGCAGCAATTGCGAAAACCAGAGGCTTTATTGCCATCGAAGGTTTCATGGTGATTCTCCGTACTTATTTTAGGTTAAGTGTTGTTATTACCTGTTTGGGTCAATCCGCGACCCGTATGCTCAGGGTGTTTCCCATTCGATTTCCCACCCCGGCACTCTGATTCAACTGAATTACCCCGCGGCTACCGGTGAAGGCCTGGTCACTGGTAGTGACCTGGCGATAGCCTGGTGCAGAGTCAGTTGGATCGGAGTTGTTGAGCAGCGCCACGTTCTGTTGCATGAGGACGCTGTCGTCGATACTTTGCGGCTGGTCACTGACGCTGATGCGCAGTGCGTTCGCCTGTTGGTTGCTGGCACCGGAGCTCTGGTTGACACCCAGTGCGCCGTTGCCGCGACTGAATGAGTTGCCCTGGATGCTGGAACTGGCATCCATTGCCGGGTCGCCACTGCTACCCAGCCGTTGGCGAATTTGCGTGGTCGCAGTGGCTCCATGGCCAATGGCGATGGCCCGGGCGTTGACCTGTTGCTGTTGATCACCGGCCGCCTGGTTGACCGTGAGGTTGCCCTGGTACTGCATGCCCGAATTATCGATCTCAGCGTTGTTGGTCACTGGAGATTGGGCAAAGGTCGATGCACTGCAAAACATGGCGATGACCAGCAGTGTGCGATTCATCCTAACGGCCTCCCGTTATGATGTTCAGAGTGCCCAGGCCTTTGGTCATACTCGAATTGACCATGTTGGCAATGCCACCGCCCGAGTTGCCCGAACGCCCGGCGGGCTGGTTCGACAGTTGGGTCTGATTGGACGTGTTGGCACCCAGGTTGTTGGTGTTCTGGGTCACCATGCGCGAGATGCTTGCACCACTGGCAACGTTGGCGAAATCGCCGTCGCTCAACTCATTCGTCTGTTTGAGAATTTGTTGCGAGGGATTGGCGTTGACTGTGGTGGGATTCGGATCGGGGATCAGCGGAGGAACGACCGCGTTGCGTGTTTGCACATCACGTTTGATCGTAATGATGCCATTGTCGGCATGTGCAGGCAGGGAGGCGCTGATTGCGAGTGCGCATCCGATCACCAACAGGCCATAGATGCGTTTATCAAATTTCCCCACGGCGGCAATTCCTTCTGTTAGTGAACGCTGGCCCTTATCAGCGTTGCGAGGGAGAGAGCAGAAGGCGTGCCGCTTTTAGATTTTCTTTAAAAAACAGCTAGTTGGATGAAAATTCAGAACTGAATAGTCGAAGGGTGTAACGTCACTGAGACAAAGTTGGGGGATATTCCCCGCCATTCAGGCAGCAGTGCTCGCTACCGGCGGTATTGGCAGGTTGTTTCAGTGACTTAACAGTTTTGCCTGCAGAACGCTGAGCCGCTTTAGCTCATGGGTTTACGCAGCACAATGTGTTTCAGGAATGGACACTTTCAGCAGAGAAGAGCAAGCGGGCCACGGCCTCGAACGCTGCATCCCTGCGCTGCTGCCAGTCTCCTTGCAGGACCTGGAAAGGCTGGTGGTGCAGCTCCAGCCACTGATGGGTGGCCTGGAAGAATGCCTGGCGTTGCGCCAGTTGCGGTTGGCAACGCTGCCCGTCATCGTGCCAGGCCACGACTTCGGGGCTGAGCAGCACATGCAGGTCATAGTGGCGTGCCAGCAAGGCCTGCTCGATCCAGGCCGGACACGCGCCGAACAATGTGTTGCTCCACAGGATGTTGCTCAAGAGGTGGGTGTCGAGAATCAACAGTGACGGTTGCTTCGCTCGAGCCTCGTCCTCCCAGGCCAGTTGGCCGTGGGCTATGGTCTCGATGTCTTGGTAGCAGGTGTCGCGGGCTTCACTGTCGATAAAATGCCGAACGTACTCGCCGACCAGCAGCCCACCAAAATGCGCCTGGATCTCGTGGGAAAGCCAGCTTTTGCCGCTGGATTCGGGACCTGTGAGCACCAGCACCTTCATGTTCGCAAGGCCAGGTCGGTGCGCCATTCACGCCAGCCCTGGATCGCGATCAGGGTAAACAGCGCGTAAAGTCCGGCCGTCAGGTACATGCCTTTATAGACGAACAGCCCGACGAAAATCACGTCCAGCAAGATCCACAGCGGCCAGCATTGCACGCGTTTCTGTGCCATCCATACCTGGGCCACCAGGCTGAAACCGGTGAGCCCGGCATCCAGCCAGGGTTGCGCGGCGTCGGTCCAGTGCGCCATGGCCGCGCCGAGAGCGAGGCTGCCAATGGCGCCCAGGGACAGACTCAAGGCGATCGGCGCCACCGCCAGCTGGCTGACCTGCCGCCCCAGCCGTTCATCACCTCCACGCGTCCATTGCCACCAGCCGTACAATTGCAACGCCGCGTAGATCACCTGAAGCAGCATGTCCGAGTAGAGCTTCACCTCGAAAAATACCCAGCTATAAAGCAATACCATGACCAGGCCAATCGGCCAGCACCAGGGATTCTGTTTGACCGTCAACCAGACGGCGATCACACCGAGGGCGGCGGCAAACAGTTCTAACCCGGACATGGAGGTTCCTTGAGGGTGGGGAGGGGAGCGGATTGTACCGGATGGGTGCGGATGTAAAAACTTCGGCTCGACACTGACGTAGAAAATTGTCGAGCCAGCAAGACTCCTGTAGGAGCGAGCTTGCTCGCGATGGTCCTGAGAGCACCGCGTTTCTCAGCAAGCACGCGTTAACGTTAACATCCATCGCAAGCAAGCTCGCTCGTGCAGGAGTTAGACGCGAAACTGCTTGAGCAACCCGTTCAACTGCTCACTCAGCCCCTTCAACCGCACACTGGCCACGCTCGATTGCTCGGCCGCCAGCGCCGTACTGTGGGACAGGCCTGCCGCCTGGGTCACGTTCTGGTTAATGTCTTCCACCACATGCGCCTGCTGCAGGGTGGCGCTGGCAATGGAGGCGTTGAGGCCGGTGAGGTTGCGCAAAGCCTGGCCTATGGCACTCAAGCTCGCGCCGGCCAGCCCTGCCTGTTCGATGGTCAGTTGCGAAGCGCGGCTGCTGTCGCCGATGACCTTGACCGCCGCTTCCGAATGATTCTGCAAGCGCTCGATCATCGACTGGATCTCGGCCGTGGATTTCTGCGTGCGCTGAGCCAGCAGCCTGACTTCATCGGCCACTACCGCAAAACCTCGGCCCTGTTCGCCGGCCCTGGCGGCTTCAATGGCGGCATTGAGGGCCAGCAGATTGGTCTGCTCGGCAATCGAACGGATCACTTCGAGCACCGTGCCGATCTGCGTACTCTCGGCGGCCAGTGTGCGGATCACTTGCACCGCCTGTTCGATGGTGCCGGACAATTTGCCGATCTGCTGCAAACTGCCATCGATATTGACCTGGCCCTGCTGCGCCTGCGACTCGGCATCGCGCATTTCACTGGCGGCATGCTCGGCATTCCTGGCCACGTCCTGCACCCCGTACGTGACCTCGTTGATCGCTGTCGCCACCAGTTCCATTTGTTGGGACTGCTGCTGGCTGCGTTGTTGAGCTTGGGCTGCGTCATTGCCCAAGGCGCTGGACGATTCACCGAGGTCGCTGGCCGAGACCTGCAATTGGCCGATCACCATGCGCAATTTGGCTGTGAACGCGTTGAAATATTGGGCCAGTTGCGTCACTTCATCGCGGCCATGGGTATCGAGGCTGCGTGTCAGGTCGCTCTCGCCGCTGGCGATATTGGCCATGGCGTTCACTGTTTCCTGCAGGGGACGCACAATGCTGCGGGCAATGAGGATCACGAGCAAGGCCATGATCGCTGCAATCACCAGGCCCACCAATGAGGCTTTCCACACCTGGCCGTAGAACTCGTCTTGCATGTCATCTATGTAGACGCCCGAGCCGATTACCCAGCCCCACGGCTCGAACAGCTTGACGTAGGATGTTTTCTCGACCGGCGCGCTGGCACCAGGCTTTGGCCAGCGATAGTTGACCATGCCGGCGCCCTTGCTCTTGGCCACCGCGACCATCTCGTTGAACAGGGCAAAGCCGTCCGGATCGCGGATCGCCGACAGGTTCTGGCCATCGAGTTTCGGATTGGCCGGGTGCATGACCATGACCGGTACCAGGTCGTTGATCCAGAAGTAATCGTCCTGGTCGTACCGCAGGCCACGAACCGCGGTCAGCGCCTGCTTCTGCGCCGCTTCGCGGGTCAGCACGCCGGTAGTCTCCAGGCCATGGTAATAGTTGAGGACACCGCTGGCGGTCTGCACCACGTGCCGGGTCTTCTGCGCCTTGGCGTGGTACAGGTCTGTGTGGATCTGCTTGAGCATCAATCCGCCCAGCGTCATCAGCATCATGACGGCCACAATCAGGATGAGCCACAGGCGGCGACTGATCGACATGGTGCGCAAGCTGTTCATAAGGCGGTTACTCCGGTTTCTTGTTCTTGTCATATAGGATCGCCAGCATTTCACCCCGGATGGCAGGCACGGGTTTGCAGTCAAGCCCAATACTTGGCAGCGTGAAACGGACTTGTCTGATAGGATTTCGGCCCCGCGCGCGAAAACCTGAATCCGGCATGAGCTTTCCACGCCAAGCCGTGGTTTAACCAGAGGTTCCAGCACGCGGCGCTACAGCCAGACTGACCGCAGTAAATGCATTGAAAATATTAACGGGGCATGCCGGCGCGCATCGCTTCTTGGGGGATTGATGGATCTTTGGACCGCCTTTCAGGCATTGATACTAGGCGTTGTAGAAGGGCTGACGGAGTTTCTGCCCATTTCCAGTACCGGACACCAGATTATCGTCGCGGACCTGCTCCACTTCGGTGGTGAGCGGGCCATGGCGTTCAATATCATCATCCAGCTCGGAGCGATCCTGGCGGTGGTGTGGGAATTTCGCCGCAAGATTCTCGACGTGGTCATCGGCTTGCCGACCCAGCCCAGCGCTCGACGCTTTACCGTCAACCTGTTGATCGCGTTCATGCCGGCGGTGGTATTGGGGGTGATTTTCGCCGACCTGATCCATCATTACCTGTTCAACGCAGTCACCGTGGCGTCCGCCTTGGTCATCGGCGGCATCATCATGTTGTGGGCCGAGCGCCGCGAGCATGAAGTGCATGCCGAGACCGTGGACGAAATCACCTGGAAAGATGCCTTGAAAGTCGGCTTTGCCCAGTGCCTGGCGATGATTCCTGGCACTTCGCGCTCGGGCTCGACCATCATCGGTGGCCTGCTGTTCGGCCTGTCACGCAAGACGGCTACCGAATTTTCGTTCTTCCTGGCCATGCCGACCATGGTCGGTGCCGCAGTGTATTCGGGCTATAAATACCGTGATCTGTTCGTCCCGGCGGATTTCCCGGTGTTTGCCGTCGGCTTCGTCACGGCGTTTATCTTCGCGATGATTGCGGTACGCGGGTTGCTCAAGTTCATCGCCAACCACAGCTATGCCGTGTTTGCCTGGTATCGCATCGCCTTCGGCCTGCTGATCCTGGCGACCTGGCAGTTCGGCTGGGTCGACTGGACCGCGGCCAAGCCATGATCGACCGCAGCGCGCGCCCCGCAAGGATTCAGAATCCACGACTCAAGTCGCTGGTGTTCGCCTTGGTGTGTGCGCTGCCGTTGGCCGGCTCGATGTTGATGTGGTTGCAGGGGATATCGTTGATTCCCCTGTCGGCCTACGGCATCGTCAGCGTGCTGGCGTTCTTCCTTTATTGGAGCGACAAGCGCAAGGCCCGTACCGAGCGCTGGCGTACCCCGGAGAATGTCCTGCACGCCGTGGAACTGGCCGGTGGCTGGCCTGGCGCTTTGGTGGCGCAGCAAGTGTTCCGGCACAAGACCCGCAAGGTTTCCTATCAGGTCCTGTTTTGGGCCATCGTGCTGTTGCACCAGGTGTTCTGGATCGACCAACTGTTCCTCGGCGCCCATCTGTTCGCCCTGTTCTAGAGCAGCAGTCCCACCTGGGTCCGTTTGGGCAGCTTGCTCGCCACCAACTGGTGGGAACGCTGCAATAAACCCTGCAGCTCTTCCGCGCCCAGAGGGTAGGGCACCTCCAGGATGATCCATTGGGCCCGAGCCAGATAAGGCGCCGGATGGATGCCAGGGCGGTCGCAGTGCCCCAGGAACAGGTCTTTGTCGACCTTGAACGCCAGGGAGTTACCGCGAAGTCCCTGCAGCGCAAACATCTTGTTTCCCGCGATCGAAAAAACCCGCACACCACCCCATTTGTAGTCTTCCCTGGCACCCGGCAATGCCAGGCAAAACTGCGCCACAGCGGCTTCGCTCATTCGTGCAGTGCTCATAACAGGCGCTCCCCGCGGGCGGTGAATGACTCAACCAGATGATCGATCCAGGTGCGTACCGCCTGCAGCCAGCCCCCAAGTAATGACCAGTCAGGCAGCAACTGCACCAGCGGCAAAACTATAAATGCCGTAACTGATTGATCCAAATTAGAAATTTCGATTTTCATGCTGGCAATCGTCAAAAGCGTACGCTCCTTTTGACAAAGCGGCTATCACGCTAAGAAGGGCAAGAGGTCAGGGCTGGAAAGCCGCAAGGTACTCAGCAATGGGAACTCCCACCATCACCTGCGATAATGCGTTCTGAACCCAGCCACCGGGCGAATCACTCCGTGTACGACTTCAATGATTTGTATTTCTTCGTCCAGGTTGTCGACCACAACGGATTCACCAGCGCGAGTAAAAAACTCGACATCCCCAAATCGAAGCTAAGCCGGCGTATCGCATCTCTGGAGGAGCGGCTTGGTGTACGCCTGATCCAGCGGTCAACCAGAAAGTTTACGGTCACAGAGATCGGCCAAGACTACTACCGTCATTGTGTAGCGATGCTCGTAGAGGCTGACGCGGCGGAGCAAGTGGTCGAGCATTCACGCTCCGAACCTCAAGGAATCGTGCGTATCAGTTGTCCACCTGCGTTAGGCGCCATGGGTGTGAGCGACATTATTGCGGAATTCATGGTGCTGCACCCCAAAGTCCAGGTGCACATAGACAGCACAAATCGCAGGGTTGATGTGCTGGGTGAGGGGTATGACATCGCGCTGAGAGTGCGTTTCCCGCCATTGGAAGACGACAACCTTGTGATGCGAGTACTAGGCGATAGCCACCAAAAGCTGGTTGCGCGGCCTTCCTTGATAGAAGGGTTGAAGCTCGAAACCCCAAATGACTTGGCGAGCTTGCCTAGCATGGATCTAGGACCACCAAACCGTGAGCACAGGTGGACCTTTTTAGGCACGAAAGAATATCGAATCGAGGTGGTTCACGCGCCCAGATTTGTCACCTCGGATCTTGATGCGTTACACCGCGCTGCAATACAAGGGGTAGGGGTCGTACAACTACCCGAAATCATGGTGCGGCACGCCATACATGATGGGCTATTGGTGGAGGTACTACCTGAGTTTGTGCTGCGTAGCGGGCTCATCCATGCGGTCTTCCCGTCCCGAAGAGGGCTGCTACCTTCAGTCCGCGGTCTGATTGATAAATTAGCTATGGATTTTGGCGCTAACGCCGAGGCGGACCGGGTCGCTTGTGAGAGAGCAGGAAAAGAACATCCGGCTACGCGGTAGTCATTCCGCGCCTCACTCTCCCAGGTGCTTCACCGTATATTTCCTTGAATTTTTTGCTGAAAGCCGCTTGGGATTGATACCCGACTTGGGCGGCAATGTCGCTCAGCCCCAAATGGGAATGGCTTAGCAGGTTGAACGCTAACTCCATGCGGACTTGGGTCAATAATACCCAAGGCGAAACTCCAGCCACCCGTACGAAGGCTCGCATAAACGTTGCGCGAGACATGCTGGCGGTTTCAGCGAGACCGTCAACGGTCCACTCGTGCGCAGGATCAGCCAGCATGGACTGCCAAGCGCGGCCCAGCCGTTTATCAGACAGCAATGCCAAGGTGCCGGTGTGCTGACCGTGGCTCGCAATGTGTGCACGCAGGATCAATGTGAACAGCGCTTGGGACAAAGCATCGAGCAAGTAATGTGCGCCCACCTGATCGCTATCTGCTTCACCTCGCAACATTTCGACAAGCGCCGGCAGGGGGGCACTTTTAGGGAGGGCAGCACTTGGAATCACAAGGTGTTCGGGGAGCGCCGCGAATAACATCGACGTTCGATTGTAGTGAAAGCCTCCGCAAAGCATGTCTAGATCAGCACTAACATCTCCAATCCGATAGAGCGGCAGGGGCGCATTGGAAATCAGCCTTGGTGTGCTGGACTCAGCCGTTTTTCCAATGCTACGCATGACGTGCGGTGCACCACGAGGCAGAAGCAAAATATCCCCTGCTCGCATGGGCAGGCGTTGCCCGTCCGGAAACTCAACCCGACACTCTCCCTCCAACACAATGTGATAGGGCGCTTTGCCTAATATTTCTTGCTCGTGATCCCGTGCCCAATCGCCCTGAAACTGACACCGCAAATCCAGGCTGCCTCGGACGTTAGCCAGGCTGATGAGCTTATCGATAGAATTCATTTGAGAGCTTCGCATAAAAAATTGAGCGGATCGGACAAACTGACATCTCTCAGGGAGGGAAAACTAAGCCTGTCGAAACACTACACCAACTTCCTCAGGAGTCATGCGATGTTCAACAACTGGTCCGAAATGCTACCTACCATCCAGAAGGCCTTCGGCGGGCTTGGAAAGAGCAACCCTAAAATGGTGAAGGCTTACCTCGCTCTTGGAGAGGCCTGCGCGGAGAACGATGTGCTGGATGCCAAAACCCGGGAGTTGATTTCGATCGCGGTAGCTGTCACCACCCGCTGTGATGGTTGCATCGCTGCCCACGCGGACGCGGCGATCAAAGCAGGAGCAAGTCGTGAAGAAGTGGCGGCGGCATTAGCGACCGCAATCTCGCTCAACGCCGGCGCTGCTTACATCTATTCGTTGCGGACGTTGGAGGCGTATGACTCGCTGAAGAAATAGATCATTCGTACGCACGCGTGTGGCCTCGGTACTGCAAGGTATCGAGGCTTTTTTACACCTGCAAGATCCTCATCAGCATCTTGAGACGATCAATCAATAATTTGAGCAAGGCGCACAAAATCGGCGTTCGGATTCACCTCAGACTATCTCCACATTCAAACATTTGGAGAAGTCTCATGCTCACATCTTTTACTGCCTGGCTCCGATTTATCAGCAAAGTCGACACCTTCGCAACGTCTCTCATGCGATTGGCTATCGCCATCGTTTTTCTATGGATCGGAGCGCTGAAATTCGTTCCATATGAAGCCGACAGCATCACACCTTTTGTTGCCAATAGCCCTGTCATGTCTTTCTTCTATGAACACCCCGAAGGATACAAAGCGCACCTCACTCACGAAGGTGAGTTGAACGCGGACAAGCGCGCCTGGCAAACCGAAAACAACACCTACGGTTTTTCGACCGGACTCGGGATCGTCGAAATCCTGATTGGCCTGCTCGTGCTGTCAAATTCAGTCTCGAGACGTACCGGCCTGTTGGGCGGGGCCCTGGCCTTCGGTACACCGCTGGTGACGCTTAGCTTTTTGATTACCACACCCGAAGCCTGGGTGGGTGCTCTCGGTGATGCGCAACACGGCTTCCCTTATCTGTCGGGCGCCGGGCGCCTGGTGCTTAAAGATTTACTGATGCTAGCCGGCTCCCTACCCGTGATGGCTGAATCCGCACGTCAATTGCTCCGCGAACGCTGCGCGTTATCACTTCAACCGACACTTGGAAAACCGTGATGAGAATCCTGATTGCTTTACTCCTGACTGTCGTTGCCGGCTCCGCGTTCGCTACCGAGGGCGCCGAGACTGCACGTACAGGCGTTCCACTGGACGTTGCTAGAACTCTCAGCATCACTCACACCTCCTTCGCTTGCGGTAAGTGAGCATCCGTTACACGACCGGATGCTCGTTCAACGATGAAGCGGCTTATCATAAAGCCGCGACTTGTTGTCATTTGGCGTTGGCTGCTTTTTCAATCAGGTTGGCAACGACTTTCGGGTTGGACACCATCACAACGTGCGACGCGCCTTTGACCGCGACGGTCTGTTTGGAGTGTGCCCGCTCAGCCATAAAGGCCTGTGCTTGTGCCGGGATGTTCTTATCAGCGTCGCCGTAGACAAACCAGGAAGGAATGGTTTTCCAGGCCGGTTCGGTCGATGCTTCATTCAGCGCCGCCACTGTTACGGGACGTTGAGTCGCAGCCATCAATTTGGCGTCCGCATTGGAAACGTCAGCAGCGAACTGGTGGTGGAATTTGTCTTGCTGGATATACAGATCCTTGCCGCCGTCAGCCAAGGCTACTGGAGGAGCGAGAGTAGGGCCCAGCGTGCCACCCGGGAAACGTCCGGATAACTCTGCGGTGGATTCACCCGCTTCAGGTGCAATGGCTGCAACGAACACCAGCGCTTTGACATTGGTGTTGCCGTAAGCGGCTTCGGAGATGACCGGACCACCATACGAATGACCTACCAGCACAATGGGCGTTTTGACGCTAGCGAGCACGTCGGCCACTGCTTGGGCGTCTCCTTTGAGGGAGCGCAGCGGGTTCGAGGCTGCGATCACTGGATAGCCATCTTTTTCCAGAATTTTGACGACGCCATTCCAACTGCTGGAATCAGCGAAAGCCCCGTGAACCAACACGACAGTCGGTTTGACCGGCGCAGCCATTGCTGCGGTGGCTGTCATCATCGCAGCTGCGAGGGCCAGACCTGAGAATAACTTGTTCATCTAGTGTTCCTGTGTGTGAAGAAGGTTGACGCAGTTCCACCAATTTGTGCCGGGTACAGAACTAGCCCTCCCTCTTGGGTGAGCACGTAGTCAGTCTGTGCAACGATTCAGAATCTTCTTTGCATCATGAAGACAAATAATCGTCATCAGGTTGATGCCTCTGTGGCCGGTTGCAAATCAATGCACTGCGTGGCCCATGGTCTGCCCTGAACAACACCGGGAGAACGACCAAAAAAGACAATCTTCTGTTCCGTTTTCTGAAATGGCCGCGACCGTACCCACGTCGACACTCATGCGTAAGCGATCTCATGCTGCGTATCGCCCTGGGTCTTTTGGGCGGAAAGGTTGGATGCGTGTTCACAAGGCTCTATCAACATTGTTTCATCCTGCACAATTAAGCCATGACATCTCTGCCCATTCTCTAAGGCGCCTTTGTTGGAGAAACTGATCCCATAAGCGATCAACCGCTGGAGTTGTCGCAGCGTTCTCCATAACTGGGAGATTCCAATGTTTGGCACTACTCAATCCTGCCCTGGTGGCTCCTGTCCGGATACTTCAATCGTGCTTCATCGTGAGCACGAAGCGGGCTTTTTGCTTCCCCAGTTCATGGGAGCCTTGGCAAGTGAGACCAGCGGATTAGGCATGGCTGATATGTGCCAATCGCAATCAGGCCAAGGTTTGTTTCCGAGGCTTTGCGCCTCACTGATGCATTCGCTCCGGTCCTTATTCCTCAAATGAAACTGGACAGCCAGGTGCTGTGCATTCCCTACAGAGAACTGAAATGAGCTACGACTTCGATCTATTTGTCATTGGTGCCGGCTCGGGTGGAGTGCGTGCTGCACGGTTTGCAGCAGGATTTGGTGCAAAAGTAGCGGTTGCCGAAAGTCGATACTTAGGCGGCACGTGTGTGAATGTCGGCTGCGTTCCAAAAAAGTTGTTGGTTTACGGTGCCCATTTTGCTGATGACTTCGAACAGGCCGAAAGCTTCGGCTGGACAGCGGGCAAGGCGAATTTCGACTGGCCATTGCTTATTGCGAACAAGAACCGTGAGATCGATCGTCTCAATGGCATCTACCGTGAGCTTTTGATTAACAGCGGCGTCACGTTGCTCGAAGGCCACGCGCGATTAGCCGATGCGAACCACGTCGATATAAACGGCCAGCGTTTCAGCGCTGAGCGGATTTTGATTGCGACTGGCGGGTGGCCGCAGATTCCGGAGATTCCGGGACATGAATATGCGATCACTTCGAATGAAGCGTTCTTCCTGAAAGAGCTGCCCAAGCGAATCCTGGTGGTCGGAGGAGGTTACATTGCCGTGGAATTCGCTGGCATTTTCAACGGGCTGGGAGCCGATACCCGGCTGCTATATCGAGGCGATCTGTTTTTGCGAGGATTCGATCAATCAGTGCGTATTCATTTGGCAGAGGAACTGACCAAGCGCGGTCTGCGGTTAGATTTCAACACTGACATTATCCAAATTGATAAGCAGGCCAATGGAAGCTTGCTCGCGACGCTAAAGGATGGTACGCAACTGGAAACTGACAGCATCTTCTACGCCACTGGTCGCAGGCCAATGCTCGATAACCTGGGGCTGGAAAATACCCGCGTGGAATTTAACGAGGCTGGCTACATTGACGTGAATGAGCACTTCGAAACTCGCGAGCCGTCCATTTTGGCTCTGGGTGACGTTATTGGCGGTGTCCAATTGACACCCGTTGCGACAGCAGAGGGCATGGCGGTTGCCCGTCGATTGTTCAAACCTGAGCAGTATCGCCCGGTCGACTATCGCCATATTCCAACTGCGGTGTTCAGCCAGCCAAATATTGGTACGGTAGGCCTCACCGAGGAGCAAGCGATTGAGCAAGGCCACAAAGTGGTGGTGTTCGAGAGCCGGTTCCGACCCATGAAATTGACGCTCACCGAGTCGCCAGAACAGACGCTGATGAAGCTGGTAGTGGACGCAGAATCTGATCGAGTATTGGGATGCCACATGGTCGGTCCGGACGCGGGGGATATCATTCAAGGCTTGGCGATTGCTCTTAAGGCGGGTGCCACCAAACGACTTTTTGATGACACGATTGGCGTTCATCCAACCTCCGCAGAAGAGTTCGTTACCCTCCGTACGGCGGTGAGTAGCAGGTGACGGGGGATGGCGATTCCCTTTTTGCCCTTAGCGCCATCCTCTCAGGAGATGGCGTATTTGCCGTCTGCCGTCGTATGACACTGATCGATTTAAAGGTTAAGCGATAGGAGTGAGCAGGAACATAAAGCGCGCCCTGATCTGATCAGGATGCGCCTATTTCATTTTTGCTTGATCAGGAATTTTCGAGTGAGATTCGCGACATCTTCCAGCCGGGTGTCCATAACAAAATGTCCGCCGTCGAGGATCGCAATCTCAGCATTGGGCAAATCCCGGTGAAAAGCTTCAGCTCCTGCAACGGTAAAGGCCAAATCATGCTTGCCCCAGACAACCAATGTGGGCAGCTGATGTTCACGCAGCCATTTCTGCCACGCCGGGTATGCATCCAGGTTAGTGCGATAGTCGTAAATCAGCTCCATTTGAATCGCACCTTCACCGGGGCGGTTGAGGAATGCCACTTCGTCTTGCCATAAATCGGGGTTGTACGCTGTGACGTCTGGATCGCTGCCGACATGCCGCTGTCGTGTTACGTCCAGGGATAAATGAGCAGCCTGAAACTTGGCCTCATAGGCATTGCGATCAGCCCAGTAGGCTTTGCGGCTGTCCCACATCTTGCCCAAACCTTCTGCATAGACATTGCCATTTTGGAACACCATCGAGGTTATGGCTTCCGGTCTCGCCATCGCTAATCGCATACCGACGGGAGCGCCGTAGTCTTGCATAAACAGGCTGTATCGTTTGAGCCCGACTGCATCTGTAAAGTGCTCCATCACCTTCGCGAGGTGATCAAATGTGTAGACGAACTTGTCTGGTGGGGGCGCATCGCTGTTACCGAAGCCTGGGTAGTCCGGAGCAATGAGGTGGAAACGGTTGCCCAATTGCTTCATGAGGTCGTCGTACATACGAGACGAGCTGGGCACTCCATGAAGGAGTAACACGGAGGGGGCGCTGGGGTCGCCAATTTCTCGATAGGCAATATTTACGCCATCGACTGTCACTTGGCGATACTGCATTTTTGGCGTTTCCCCTTGGGCGTGTCCGAAGCCCAAAAGCAAAGTCAGAACTGGAAAGCAGAGGTATTTAAGTAAGGGCATCACCGGTACTCCAGTGGGTGCAGCGCTAATCTGCGGAGAAATCTGGTCAGCGCGCTGATGTTGTTTTGCGCTGTATCCAATACTCGATAAACCGCTGAGTCTGAGGAATGACTAAACGAGACAATGCGGTATTTCACCTGATGAAAGAATCATGAGGGCGGATGTTGCCGACACAGGGCTGGCCATCTTCGCGGTAGCGGTGATCACGAAAGTCCCATTGCATTTTGGGAGGCTCGGTTGAGAATAATAGGCTGATACCTGCTCGGCCAATTGCTGCCCAACGGTCAGATATACACTGCCTTACGAACCCAATCTTTCGGTGATCCAATGCTTCTAAGACATTTGCGGTATCTGTTGGCAGTAGCTGACCACGGTGGCTTTACCCGGGCCGCAGAAGTCCTTCATGTGTCTCAGCCGACATTGTCGCAGCAGATCCGGCAGCTGGAAGAAACGCTTGGCGTCAGCCTTTTTGACCGAACGTCCCGGACTGTCAAACCCACAGATGCTGGACTAGCCTACATCGAATGCGCCCGGCGCGTACTGGTGGAGCTGGCGGCGGGTAAACGGGCGTTGCACGATGTGAAAGACCTGTCCCGTGGCACGTTAAGGCTCGCCATGGCCCCAACGTTCATGGCGTACGTTTTGGGTCCTTTAGTGCGTGATTACATCTCCCAATTCCCGAACATTCGCTTAGAGATCTTCGAGCTGTCGATGGGCGATATCGAAACGAGGTTGGTCGATGATTCGCTGGATATAGCTGTGGCATTTGACCAAGTGAGAAACGCCGATATCGAATCAATCCCGGCCTTTGTCGAGACACTTGGTCTGATGGTTGGGCGCGCTCACCCACTCTATGACTGCCAGGATGCACTCACGACGGACCAGTTAGCTCAACTGGATTTTGCTTTGCTGACCCCTGACTTCGCTACGCGCATTTGTATCGATGAGTACTTCGCCAAGACGAAAATCACGCCCAAGGTGACGATTCAGGTCAACTCCGTGAACACGTTGCTTGAAGTCATCCGAAACACCGCGGTCGCCACCATTCTTCCTGAACCCATTGCCACGCAGGATCGTGCTTTGCACAAGCTGGCCTTGCTGGACAAGGCGCCTCAACGTGGCGTTTCGGTTCTGAGGCGAAAAAATAACTACCACAGTGCAGCATCGGTCGCGTTCATGAATTTGATGCTTGGATCCGCGGCAGTGGACCGAGAATAGAGTGCTGACCATTACGCCCAGTGAAATGCTGGATTGTAAATAATGGTAATTCCTCTGTTTGGTAGCGAAGAGCAAGATGACTCCATCGACACGATCACCGGGTCGAACCCAAAAACAACCGGAGTACGTCATGTCCCAACAACCCATCAAACTTTATCGTCACCCACTGTCTGGTCACGCGCATCGTGTCGAATTGATGCTCTCACTGCTCGGCCAGCCAACAGAGTTGATATTTGTGGATCTGATGAAGGGCGCGCACAAACTGCCGGAATTCCTGGCGCTCAACAGCTTCGGCCAAGTACCGGTGATCGATGATAACGGCACCGTTTTAGCTGACTCGAACGCCATTCTGGTCTATCTCGCAACTAAATACGGCAACGGTGAGTGGCTGCCGAGTGATCCCGTAGCGCAAGCAAAAGTACAACGCTGGTTGTCAGTTGCCGCCGGGCAGATCAACTCAGGCCCCGCTACCGCCCGACTGATCACTGTGTTCGGTGCCGGCTACAATGCGCAGGATGCGATCAGCAAGTCTCACACCCTGCTGACGGTGATGGAGCAAGAGCTGGGTAAAAGTAAATTCCTGGCTGGCGACAAACCGACCGTTGCAGATGTAGCAGCCTACACCTACGTCTCCCACGCCCCAGAAGGTAATGTTGCACTGACTGACTATCCTAACGTTCGTGCTTGGTTGAGCAGTATTGAGGCATTGCCAAATTTCGTAGGTATGCAGCGTACTGCCAAGGGCTTGCAGCAAGCTTGATACTACTGTCGGAGCTACCCGGGGAAAAATTCCGGGTAGGCTTCGCTAACTCAACTACGATCTCTTCGAATTTTTGCCTGTTGCACCATTCATCTGGATAGGGTTTGCACCAGTCGCTCCAGGCGACACTTTTTTGCATCTATGTCTGCTCGCTCTCGCGATCAGATCTTGCTGTCCCTACATCACGGCAGAGTCGCCTATGGATCGCTTTCAGGAAATGCAGATATTCATGACGGTGGCCGAAGCAGAAGGTTTTGCGGCCGCCGCCCGTCGTTTGAATATTTCCCCTCCCAGCGTTACCCGTGCCATTGCCGCTATGGAGGAACGCATCGGCACTCAGTTGCTCTCACGCACAACTCGAAGCTTGCACTTGACTGAGGCAGGGCAACGGTACCTGGATGATTGCCGGCGAATACTCGGTGAGGTCAATGAAGCCGAGGAAGCTGCTGCTGGCAGCTACTCGATTCCATGTGGGCACCTGACGGTGACAGCTCCCGTGCTTTTCGGAGAGTTGTACATTGCGCCTTTGCTGGCTGAGTACCTGGATCAATTTCCTTCTGTACATCTACACGCGTTACTGGTCGACCGCGTGACAAGCATGGTCGATGAAGGTATCGATGTGGCGATCCGTATTGGCCATTTGCACGAGAATAATCAGCACGCTATCAAAGTTGGCGAGGTGCGCCAGGTAATTTGTGGCGCCCCCAAGTATTTCGAGGAATTCGGCAGGCCCCGCCATCCTGGAGAATTAGGTTCCGCCAAAATCGTTATGTCTTCCGCGAGCCATTTGTTGAGCGATTGGCAATTTGAGAATGAAGGAAATGCACTGAGCTTTCGTTTCGATCCGCAGCTAGTCGTTACCGCAAATCAAGCTGCCATCAATATTGCTTGTCTGGGCTGGGGTGTGACACGCGTGTTGTCCTACCAGGTGGCTAGTCAGGTAGCCGCCGGTGAACTGGAAGTGGTACTCCAGGATTTTGAACCGCCCGCTTTGCCCATCCAGGTCGTTTACCTCAAGAGTAACCGCGTACCAGCGAAGATACGTACGTTCGTGGATTTCCTCACGGAACGCCTGGGATGTGATGCGGCGCTTCGACCTCCCAGGAAAAGTACGCTCTGATGGACCGTTTTCATGAAATGCTCATGTTTGAAGCGCTCTCAGAGCGGCCAAGCCTGGCGGCAGCTGCGCGCCGTCTGAACGTTTCTGGCCCGACAGTCGTTCGCGCGATTGCTCGGTTGGAGACGCGTCTCGGGGTGCCGTTATTGCAACGCAGCACTCGTGGAGTGTCGTTGACTGAGTCGGGTGTTGTATTTATGGCTGACTGCTCCCGCATCCTCAAAGAAATCGAAGACGCAGAAGCATCAGCTAAAGGCCTTCATGTTCAGGCTCAGGGTAATCTGACTGTATTGCTTCCACTCCTTTTCAGCCGCTATGTAATGACGCCTTTGCTTGCGAATTACATGGGGTTTTATCCCGAAGTCACAATATTCGCCCATTATCATGATCGTTTTCCGAACATGAACGAGGAGGGGCTTGACGTTGCGGTGCTGGTCGGAAATTTGCCCAGTTCCTCGTTGATAGCAAGGCCGGTTGGCTACGTTCGTACGATCGTATGCGCCAGCCCCACCTATCTCGAAGCCCATGGTGTGCCCGCCGAGCCGGAGGATCTCAAAAGTCACCGGCTGATTGGCATTCAAGCTTATCGGGAGAAGATCAACTGGGATTTTTCCAGACATGGTGTTCCATCCACCATCAAGGCCCGATCACGCGTCAGCTGCACCACCGTTCAAGCTGCCATCGATGCAGCGGCTTATGGCGCGGGGCTTACGCGCTGCCTCAGTTATCCTGCCTACGATTATTTAAATGGCGGTCGGCTACGCAGGGTGTTGCAACCTTTCGAACTGCCAGCGCTTCCAGTTCATGTCGTTTACCGGGAAGGGCGTAGAGCTTCAATGAGAGTGCGCAGTTTTGTCGACCACATTGTCGAAGGCCTGCGCGAACATCCGGCAATGTTGCCCGACGCTCATTGAGCGTTCGGCGATCCCGGACTGACGTCGCTGACTAGTTTCATTTGGCGTTCGCTGCCTTTTCGATCAGGCTGGGCCGCTAAGGCCAGACCTGCAAATATCTTTTTCATCTGTGTTCCTGTGCATGACGGGAGATGGATTGTGGAGCGACAGGAATAGTTAAACCGCTAGCTGTATCCCCTATGTGTCCCCGTATCCAGTGCTACGCATGGAAATGTATCTAGCGCCGCCTTTGCTACAAACCGACACAAAGCTCCCCCAGCATTTCAGCAGGCGAAACATTGGATTGTGTTTTGTGTTTGTTCTCACCAAAGCGATTAAGGCGGACCATGCGTTCAGGCACTTTATAAAACACCTGACTGCGGAGACACCTATGAAACGAGTACTCATGCTGTTAGCCAATGGTGTCGAACCCATGGAAATGGCGGCTTTCACCGACGTGCTCGGCTGGGCCGATTTGCTCGGTGATTGTCCTATTGAGTTAGTCAATGCAGGCCTTCGCAGAAAAATCATCACCACATTTAGTCTCACGCTTAATCCAGGTTTTCTGCTTCGTGATTTGGACGTGAGTAGCTTTGATGCGCTGGCTTTACCGGGTGGTTTCGAACCGGCAGGATTCTATGAAGAAGCTCTGAGTGAGCCTTTTCTTGAAACCATTCGCCACTTTGTTGATGCCGGCAAACCCGTCGCCAGCGTTTGTGTGTCGTCGGTGTGCTTGGGTGTTGCGGGCGTGTTGCGTGGCAAGAACGCGACGACCTATCACCAGGAAGGCGGAAAGCGCAAAAACCAGTTAGTGGAAACCGGTGCTTTATTCGTAGACCGACCAGTCGTTGTCCACGACAACATTATCACTTCCAGCGGTCCAGGCACGGCCACAGAAGTCGCCTTTTTGCTGTTGGAAAAACTGACCAGTTCTGAAAACGCGACTTACATCCGCCAAAAAATGCGCTTCGCTACACCTGATCGTGACTGGTATGACACGCCGCAAGTGGCCTAGCTCCCGCTCAATACTCTATATCAACTTCTCAAGGTATTTGTATGACTGATACGGCTCTCATCGTCGTTGATATTCAGAACGACTATTTCCGGGAAAAAGCTCTACAAGTTGTCGTAAGGACCGTCGTTGGCACTGAAGTAAATGACGTAAGGGCGTGCGGTACGCCGTTGTGCCTCGCAGATACGTGTAGCGCTCCGGCCTGCAAGGTGTTGAATTGATGATATCGGTGGGTGCAGGTGAACACCTCGCCGGTGAAGCCATCGATAGACGCCGGGGAAGTGAGTGAATTGCACCTGTTTACGAATACGTAGAGGTGATCATGAATAATACTGATGAGCAAGGGGCTTCACCCTGGCATGCTGGTGAGCGGCGGTTGCAAGAAAGTGTCGGCGTGGCGCAGCAGATGGAGCACTTTGGGCGAAAGGTTGTTCGCGACTACATGCCGGATCAGCATCGCTCGTTTTACAGCCAGCTACCTTATCTAGTGGTAGGTGCGGTCGATGAACAAGGCATCCCTTGGGCGACGTTGATAGAAGGCCCTCCAGGGTTTGTTCACTCACCCGACCCACGCAGCTTGCAGCTCGACCGCCTCCCCGCAGACGGCGACCCAGTCAAACCTGCCTTGGGAATGGGCGCCGCAGTCGGGCTACTGGGCATCGATCTGAAGACCCGAAGGCGCAATCGTATGAACGGCAATATCAACACCGTCTCCTCTGACGGTGTTGCCGTTTCTGTCGTGCACGCTTTTGGCAACTGTCCTCAATACATCCAATTGCGAAGTGTCGAGCCGGTCAGCGTTGGGCGTTCCTCATCCAATGTTTTAGCGCAACGTCTACACGAACTGGACGAGGCGGCCAGAGAGATTATTCGCAAGGCAGACACGTTCTTCCTCGCCAGCTACGTCGACCTCGAAGGAGACTCATCCAGACGCTCGGTTGACGTTTCGCACCGCGGAGGTAATCCAGGTTTTGTCAGGGTCGAAGGCAACGTGCTGACGATTCCCGATTTCGCCGGCAATCTGCATTTCAATACATTGGGCAACCTGTTGCTCAACCCTAAAGCCGGTTTGGTTTTTGTCGACTTCTCGTCAGGTGATGTGCTCCAAGTGGCCGGGCGCACGGAGCTTATTCTTGAGGGGCCGCAGATCGCTGCATTCCAAGGGGCAGAAAGACTCTGGACCTTGACGGTGGAGCATGTCGTCCTAAGGCGCGCCGGGTTGGCGCTGCGCTGGGTATTCGAGAGTTTTTCGCCGAACAGTATGATGACCGGCAGCTGGGAAAAAGCTGAAGGTCGTTTACAGGCCGATGCCCTGCGCGACCAATGGCGGCATCTGCGCGTCACCCGAATCGTTGAAGAGAGCAGCACCATCAGCTCTTTTTATCTGGAACCCAACGATGGCGCGGGATTGCCGCGATTCGAGGCGGGCCAGCATTTACCGGTACGGTTTAGCCTGGTTGATGGGCAGCCGCCGGTTGTCAGGACTTACAGTGTGTCGAGTGCACCGTCTGACAACTTCTTCCGGATCAGCGTCAAGCGTGACGGGTTGATTTCGTCGCATTTGCACGACCAGATTCGGGCGGGGGATCTGATCGAAGCCCGTGCCCCTCAGGGACGATTTACAGTGAAGGCGGATGAGCATCGGCCATTGGTTCTATTGGCCGCCGGGGTCGGGGTCACGCCGCTGCTGTCGATGCTGCGCGAAGTGATCTACGAAGGAGAGCGAATTCGTCGCACTCGGCCGACCTGGTTTATTCAGAGTGCCCGCAGTCTGGCGGAGCTGGCATTTCGGGATGAGCTGTTTGAACTAGCAACCCGTGCGAAGGATAAAATTCGTGCATTGCGACTTCTGAGTCAGCCTGAGCAGCACGCTCGCGAGGGCGAGGACTTCGAATTGGCTGGACGTGTGGACGTCGCTCTACTCAAGGCGCTTTTACCCCTGGATGATTACGACTTTTACTTGTGCGGCCCAGGCGCGTTTACCCAGGCGTTATACGATGGGCTACGTGAACTCCGCATTGGCGATGATCGCATTCACGCTGAAACTTTCGGGCCTTCGACCTTGGTTCGGCTACGCGATCAGTTGACCCCGGCGGTCGAACAAGTTCCGGCAGCCAGTACCCCGGTAAAAGTACTGTTCGCGACTTCTGCTAAAGAGGCGCGTTGGGAGCCAGGCAACGGCAGCTTGCTGGAGTTGGCTGAAAGTCGTGGTCTGAATCCGGACTTCAGTTGCCGCGGCGGGTCGTGTGGGACTTGTCGTACAAAGCTGATCAGTGGGGAGGTGCACTATTTGAACTTGCCCGCTGAAATGCCGGCTCAGGGAGAGGTCTTGATTTGCTGCGCAGTGCCAGCGCAAAGCAAGGAGGGCGACGCCCCCCTGGTTTTGGATCTGTAGCATGAATGCCTTCTCTATCGCTCATCCCGCGAGACGCGGGTTGAGCGCTTGAGCCAAACCGCCTTCACGGTCGAGTTGAGCGAGGTCATCAAATCCACCTACATGCCAGTCGCCGATGAAAATTTGCGGAACCGTGCGACGGCCGCTGCGATTTATCATTTCCACCTTTTGGTCAACTGACTGCACGTCGATTTCGGTATAAGAAACACCTTTAGAGTTGAGCAGCTGCTTGGCAGCACGGCAGTAAGGGCAGGTGCTGGTTGTGTACATAATGACTTCAGGCATGAAAAGTGCTCCTCGTTTAGACAACTTTAGGCTGCGGCTTTTTCTACCCGAGCGTGTACAGCGCAGGTATCCGGGTGCTGTGCCAACGATTTGAAGTTGCGATTATCAGAATCAAGAGCGTCAACCGATCCGGTTTCGATGTCGTAGACCCATCCATGCAAATTCAACAAGCCTTTTTCCTGAGCGATGCGCACGCTTGGGTGAGTCTGGATGTTCGCCAATTGAGCGATTACATTTTCCCGAACCATTGAGCTTACTTTTGCTGCGTCGTTGACGTGAGAGCGAGACTCGTTGATGACTTTCGCGGACTCTGCATGCTGCAGCCAACCGGCGACGGCAGGAAGGTGATCCATGCATTTGCATTTGGCGACAGCCGTCATTGCACCGCAATCCGAATGACCGCAAATGACGATATCGGTCACCCCGAGCACCGCCACGGCGTATTCGACCGTTGCCGACACACCGCCCGGGTGGGGGCTATACGACGGCACGATATTCCCCGCGTTTCGGATCACGAACAGTTCGCCAGGTTCTTGTTGCGTCAACAGTTCTGGTACTACGCGGCTATCGGAACACGTGATGAACAACGTGCCTGGATGCTGCGTGGTGGCCAGGTGTTTGAACAGGTCCGTCCGTTGCGGAAATGCTTCTTTCTGAAACTTTAAAAAACCTTCAATGAGCGCTTTCATGGGATTAGCCTTTTGCAAGTAGTTAAGTTGGGTAACATTCAATTAGTGCAGCCGCGACCTATCACGCTGTATTCAAGGACACGAGTGTCACCGTGCGAATCCTTGTAAGTCATTTGCACTGGCACTGGACCGCAGACGTCTGCTGCTTCAGTGATGTTGATGACCTTGGCAATATCCAAGTGCACGCCATAGACATACGGAGTGGCTTCTGGCGCAGCCGAAGCTTCCTGTGCATAGGCCGACAACGAAGCTGTCAGGGACAGGGCGAGAAACAGAATTTTTTTCATGACGCATCCTCCATTTAGATTTGGTGAGTCGGTGAAGTGGGTTAATGTGTTAAAGCAGGCCCGCTACGAGTGCGGGCCGAATTACATTTCCAGTCGCCTTCTTAGAAAGGACGCAGTGGCAGGAACTTCCCGTCGAGGGTGATCACTGCGCGGTGGCCGCCTTCAGGATCTTCAACTTTTTTCATATCGAGCTTGAAGTTAATCGCGCTGATGATGCCGTCGCCGAACTGTTCGTGGACCAAGGCCTTCAAAGTCGTGCCGTAGATTTGGATCATCTCGTAGAACCGGTAGATGGTAGGGTCCGTAGGGACGCCCGAAAGGCTGCCACGCAGTGGGATGATTTGCAGGCGCGCTACCGAGTCGGCGTCCAGGTCCAGCTTTTTACCGATCACTTTCGCGGCAGTTTCTGGAAGAGGGTGCTGGCCGAGAAGGGCTGCGGTCACGTAGGCCAGACCGAGGCCGGTGCCTTCTGCCATGTCTTCGAACGACAGGTTTTTGCGGGCTTTGGCGTCTAGAATTTTAGCGGTCAGTTCAAGACTGGTGTCGTTGTAAGCGTGGGACTGTTGCATGGTGTTGCTCCTATCGGATGCTTGGGTAAGAGTTGCTGGATGAGTGTTGCTTGGTGTGAAGCCATGCTCTGCCGTTTGCTCGATAGCGTCCAAGACCGATAAACAATGCGTCGCATAAGCCCTGCCTATAGGTTTAAAACGGAGTGCTCATGAACGTTGGGAACTCGGAAGCAATACTGCTGATTCCGGGTATTCACATTGGTCGAAAAAAAATAATCGCATTGCTGCACGAGCGGGATGGCGAGACAAAAGAGCCCGCGTAAGGCGGGCTCAGCGGGCATCTGCATTTATTGGGGAGAGGCAGCTGGTCGTATAGCGCTGCTTTTCTATGCGTGTTCGTCAGTTAGCGCGAGTATTCCGCCCTCCTCAAAGACCCAGGTCGGAAAGGCTTGGATAATCGTCCGGACGACGGCCTAGCGGCCACCGAAACTTTCGTTCTGACTCTTTGATAGGCATGTCGTTGATGCAGGCAAAACGGTTTGCCATTAAACCGTTCTCTGCGAATTCCCAGTTTTCGTTCCCGTACGAGCGGTACCAATTCCCGGAATCATCGCGCCACTCATAGGCATACCGGACAGCAATACGATTGTCGGTAAACGCCCATAACTCCTTGATAAGTCGATACTCCAACTCCTTATTCCATTTTCGCGTAAGGAACGCCTGAGCCTCAGCCCGGTTGACTGCAAAATCGACGCGATTGCGCCACTGGGTATCGGTGGTATAGGCCAATGCGACTTTTTCAGCATCTCGGCTGTTCCATCCATCTTCAGCCAGGCGAACTTTGAGTGTTGCAGACTCGCGGTCAAACGGTGGTAGCGGGGGACGGGTCTCAGATTCAGCCATGATGACTACTCCACATTGAGGTACCTCGGGATAAAATCCGTGGTTAGCTAAAAGCTTAGTTAAGTCAGGAACCATCAGGGCGCCTACCGAGCATTTCTAGATCAAATACATCAGCAGGTATGAGAGGTGACCTTCGGGAATTGATCAACCTTCAGTTGTTGCTTCATTCGCTAGCGCCCTGTGTAAAAGCGGGTTGGCGGCGATGTGAGAGTAGCGGTTGAGCAGTCCAGGAATCGAACGAACTAATGCACCGCCCAAACGACTTGGCGTCAGGACGTCAGGCTTGCTGTACGAACGCCAGCCGCACTGCAAATCCAATCAGGAGGGTACCGAAAAGCCATTGCTGAACTCGTTGCGCGGTCACGCTACGCTCTAACCAACGCCCTACCCAAGCGCTGGCGGTGGCATAAATGCTGTCGAAAATCAGACCGGTGATTACGAGTACTGCACCCAGTATTGCAAATTGCTCCGATACCGACGATCGATTCGGATCGATGAATTGCGGCAGTAGCACTGAGCAAAAAAGTAGTGCTTTCGGATTGAGTAAATTGGTGAAAAGCCCCCGCCGGATAGCCGCGCTCAAGCTCGGTGTTACATTTCCAGTCTCTGTAGTGGCAGGTGCACTCTTGCCACTGGTTTTGAACATCTGAATCCCTATCCAAAGTAGATAGGCTGCTCCTGCATATTTGACGATATCAAAAGTCCAAGGTAGCACCTTAAACATTGTTGCCAATCCCATAGCGGTCAGAGCCACATGGCAGGCACGCGCCAACGCGAGCCCGACCGCAGTCGCCAGCGCTGCGGTTCTACCTTGTTTCGCACCCGTTTGAAGTAGCAGGATCATGTCCGGACCGGGCATTAGAAAAATCATCGCGAGCGCGAGGAGGTACAGCGCTTTGTCTTCCATATTCGTGTGGCTCGGTAGGAGATGAGGGAGACAATTTTAGAGGGAAGGGGTAGGGCAGGTGGTTGCGTATTGAACTCCCAAATCTACGTTTTTTGGCAGAATCTGCGCTTTGATAATTAGAACAGGTGCCTGTATGCCAACTGATCGTTTTCCGCAAATCAGGCTTGGGCGGCTGGGCTCTTGCCTGGCTAATGCCAGGAAGGGACCGCCAGGGCGTGCCGCTACTTCCCTTTATCAGTTTCTATGGCGCTGAAGTGATCACTCAGCGTGCCTTGGAAATGTTCAATCAGGAAGTTTACGAAGACGCGTGTTTTAGCTGGCAGTTCTTTCCTGGCCGAGTAGTAAACGGAGATTGAGCCCAGATCGACATACCATTGCGGTAATAGCCGAATCAGCTCACCCCGCTGCAACCAGGGCCATGCTCGCTCCAGTGGTACCAATGCCACGCCCAGCCCCATCAGGGCGCACATGCACAAGGCTTGCGGATCATTCATGATGGCTGTTGGTTTCAGGCTCAGATCAAAGGTTTCGCCAGCCGAACTGCGCAACGTCCAGGTGCGTAATCGGTTGGTGTCGGTCGATCGCACGACAATGCCATCCTGGCCCTGCAAGTCCGCCGGCACAATGGGCAATGGCTTGCCTTGGAGCCACTCCGGAGCCGCTACAGCAACGAGGTGTAGCTTGGCCAGTTCACGCGCCACCACGCCCGGGCTTAATTCCAGGCCGCCGCCAATCGCAACGTCAAAACCTTCACCTATCAAATCAACGCGTCGGATTTCGAGGTGCCAATCGGGCACGACGGAAGGATACCGTTGCTTGAACGTTTTCAGCAGAGGCAGCACGTAGTCATAGGCAAAGGACGGAGACATGTTGACCCGCAGCCGACCGGCGGGCACATCGCGTGAGTCGCCGAGTTGAGCCATTGCGCCTTGAATCGTTTCGACACTACCCGCCACCTGTGCATATAGCGCCTCACCGGCTTCGGTAAGGGACAGACTTCGCGTACTGCGTTGAAACAGTCGGGTGCCTAAGTTTGTTTCGAGGCGGGCAATGTTTTTGCTCACTGCCGCGGCGGAAATGCCCATCCGCCGAGCCGCTTCAGAAAAACTGCGAGCTTCGGCGGCTCTTACAAATGATTCCAGATTGCCCAAACTGTCCACGCTCATCTCCAACTTTTGGTTGAAGCTGATTCTACTGATTGATGACTAATTGGGTGGTGAATTTGAGCCCATAGTGGTGGCCGACTGAATTTCACACTCAAAACAGGTGGAGCGTAATGGGGAAAATATTAATCACCGGCGCGACCGGTAAACTGGGTAGCGCAGTAGTGCGCTCACTGGTCCGGAAGGTGCCTGCGACAGATGTCGTCGCCTTGGTTCGAGAGGGGAGCAAAACGCAGTGGTTGTCGGACCTGGGCGTCGAAATGCGGCTGGGCGATTACACTGATGTCGAATCCCTGGTCAATGCCTTCGCCGGGGTGGAAAAAATCTACCTGGTTTCAGCCGTTGCTTTCAGCGATCGGGTGGGGCAACACAGGAACGTTATTCATGCGGCACGTATGGCGGGTGTTCGACATGTGTTTTACACCAGCATTCAGCGCGTTAGCGATGACTATTGTCCTATTGAGGGTGTCACTGCCAGCGACCTCGAAACAGAGGCGATGCTTAAATCATCCGGGCTGGATTACACCATCGTCCGGCATCCGCTGTATGCCGACGTGCTTGCGATGTACATCGCCAAAGATGCTCCGCAGAAGGGCTTCAGCGCACCCGCCGGTCAGGGGCGGGTGGCCCTGACGAACATTGATGAGCTAGCTGAAGGCGGGGCAACCCTGCTCAGTCAGCCGGGTCACGAGCATCGAGCTTATCTGCTCAATAGCGGACAAACCTGGTCGTTCGCAGACATCGCCGCCGCGCTTTCGCGCATAACCGGTAAAGCCGTTCATTATCAGCCGATCGCGACCGCAACCTTCATCGCCGCCCGCGAAGCCGAAGGTTGGCCACCTCATGTCGCGACCTTCATTGGCGATTGGTATCGCGCTATCGAGAAAGGCGCATTTGATCAAACCAGTCGTACCCTTGAAGAACTGCTAGGTCGAAAGCCCAAAGATCTTGAGGACATCGTTAGAGATGCCTTCAAGCTCTGACGGTTCAGTGGGCTGCCCTACATCCCCATTAAGTCGAGCGCTGCGCTTATCGGCGACCGTAGCGTCTTGGCTGAGCCAATGAGTGAGCATCGAAGAGAAGGGCCTTGCGGGGCCTTTTTTGACGGTGAACCGGGTTTTGCTGGATAAAAAGCATAGGCCCAATGACCTTCGCTAAAAAACTCCTGGCACTGTCATGCGAAGACAGGCAGATGCCGAAGCTCTCCCGGCCTGAGCATATAAGCTCAGACTTTCTTTTTAGTGATCGAATTCTCCGACACAATCTCACGTACGACGTTGACGAAAGCCCGAAGTCCCGCTGGCATATGGCGATTCGCAGGATAGTAAAGGCGCAGCCCCGGGTACGAAGGTGTCCAGTCCTCCAGCACTCGCATGAGCTTTCCGGACGAAATATGAGCAGAAGCAGCGAAATCATTAGTCCAGGCTATGCCGGCGCCTTGCAAAGCAGCCTCTAACATCAAGTGGTGGCTGTCGAGCGTCAACGACCCGCTGACATCTATTGATTGCTCTTCACCGCGCTTCTCGAATTCCCATTTGTAGATCGAACCACTGGGGAAGCGCACGCGTATGCAGTTGTGTGCGAGCAGGTCTATCGGAACCTTTGGTTTTTTGCATTTCGCGAAATACTGGGGGGAAGCGACCACCGCAAAACGGAGCGGGGGAGTGATCGCAATGGCGATCATGTCCTGCGGAACGCTTTCCGCCAACCGTATGCCGGCGTCGAATCCACCAGCAACGATGTCAACCAGACTTCTATCGGTAACGATGTCTACCCGCATGTCGGGATAACGCCTTAGGTACTCCAGTACCACTGGCGTCAGCACCATTTGCGCAGCACCTTCGGAGGTGTTCAGGCGTAGGGTTCCCGCCGGCGTATCGCGGAATTCGCTTACCGCCTCCATGGCCGCGGATATATCACGCAGAGCGGGCTGCACACGAACCAGAAATTGCTCCCCGGCTTCAGACAGAGAAACGCTTCGCGTGGTTCTGTGGAACAACCTCACGCCAAGGCGTTTCTCCAGTGCAGCGATCGCATGACTGAGTGCTGATGGCGACATTCCCAATTCCACGGCCGCACGACGAAAACTGCGATGAGTAGAAACGGCGACTACGGCGTTCAGCTCGAGTAGCCCGGATTTCTGCATTGTGCTAATTCCTGCATCAGTTCATCCGATATTAGCCTGATTGTTTGCGACAGTGCTGAGGCTTATCTTGGTCCACAGCAACTTTACGCGGGTCGGGCTTCATAGCGTGGCCTGTGGCATCCCGGTCATCCGGTGATCCCGCAAGTCAGTTCGACTCAGCGGTTATTAAACATGCGAGGAATAATTCATGACGCGTATCACTACACCTTTCGGGTTTCATTCAACCGCACAAGAGGTCATTGAAGGGGTCGACCTCACTGGTAAACGTGCAATCGTAACGGGCGGGGCCTCCGGTATCGGTATTGAGACAGCGCGCGCATTGGTCAATGCCGGCGCAAACGTGACGCTTGCAGTACGGCGTCCGGAGGCGGCGGAATCGATAGCCGCCGAACTGCGCTCTGGGGGCAGGGGTACCGTTGATATCCGCTCAATCAATCTGGCGGATCTGTCCTCTGTGAAATCGTTTGCTGAGTCGTGGTCAGGGCCACTTGATATCCTGGTCAATAACGCAGGGATCATGGCCGTTCCTCAGCGGGAGCTGACATCGCAGGGTTGGGAGATGCAGTTTGCAACCAACTTTCTCGGCCATTTTGCGCTCGTGCTTGGGTTGCAAAACGCCCTGATCAAAGCCGAAGGCGCCCGAATTGTTTCGTTGAGCTCAAACGCTAATCTTCTAGGGCCAGTAGTTTTCGACGACATCAATTTTGACTTCCGCACATACGATGCGTTCGCATCATATGCCCAGGCAAAGTCAGCATGCGCGCTCATCGCCGTAGAGATCACCCGTCGCTGGGCGAAGCTAGGCATTTTCGCTAACGCTTTGAACCCTGGGGCAATCGCGACCAACCTTCAGAAACATACCGGTGGGCTTAAGACCCCAATTGAACGTCAGAAGAACGTGCAACAAGGTGCTGCGACATCGGTACTGCTTGCGGCGTCTCCGTTGTTGGAAGGCATTGGTGGTCGTTATTTCGAGGACTGTAATGAGGCGCTGGTAGTCACCAAACGGCCTGCCGATTACAGGGGCGTTGCAGCTTATGCCGTTGACCCTGATAACGCGCAGCGGTTGTGGGAAGTTGCCACGCGGATCACCGTCGGATTGTTCTATAGGTGAGACGATCAATCGCATTGTTGCTGACTAATCGGCTATTGGTTTCACCTGTAGGATTTACTCCATCAGATCGCCGGCTGGCGATCCTCACCTTGGAGATCCCTTATGAAACTGTTGCATATCGATTCGAGCATTCTGGGTGACAACTCGGCCTCCCGTCAGCTGAGCAGCGAAGTGGTCAAGGCCTGGCAGGGCGCTGAAGCAGGCACGGTGGTGACCTACCGTGACCTGGCCGCCGATGCCATCAGCCATTTTTCCGCCACCACCCTCGTTGCGGCCGGCACCACCGCCGAGTTGCGCAATGCCGCGCAACAACACGAGGCCGACCTGAGCGCCACTGCCCTGGCTGAATTCCTCGCGGCCGATGCCGTGGTGATTGCCGCGCCGATGTACAACTTCACGATTCCAACCCAGCTCAAGGCCTGGATCGACCGCATCGCGGTAGCTGGCCAGACCTTCCGCTATACCGAAGCCGGCCCTGAAGGCCTGTGCGGGGGCAAGAAAGTGGTGATCGTGTCGACCTCCGGCGGCCTGCATGCCGGCCAGGCCAGCGGCGTAGCCCATGAAGAGTACTTGAAGCTGCTGCTGGGTTTCCTCGGTATCACCGACATTGAGTTCGTGCGTGCCGAAGGCCTGGCCTACGGTGACGAAGTGCGTACCAAAGCCATGAATGACGCGCACGTGCGCATCAGTGAGCAGTTGTTCGCCGCTGCGTAAGGCTTGCGTAAAGAGCTCAAACAGCTCAGGCAATCGTTAAAAAACTCTGTATTCTGGAAGCGCAAGCGCCAGGTACGGAGTTTTCTGTTTCTGGCTGTGTCACAAGTTGGCCCAAGTTGTGCAGTCAAGGGGCATCGTCACCGCAAGTAAACAGGTAGGGCGTTCCATGGTACGTCTTTGTGCAGCATTACTGCTGGGCCTGCTCGGCAGCCTTAATTGGGTGCAGGCAGCACCTGCGATGCATCCGCGCTGGAGCGTCGGCTACCACGAGATGAGTTTTCTCGACCCTCTGGACTTGCAGCCGATGCGTGCCATCGCGTTCTACCCCTCAAGCGACAAGGAGCATTCCAGCCGGCTGGAGGGTTATACGGTCGAAGCGGGTGAGGATACCCGGGTGGCCATCGGGCGTTACCCGATGCTGATGCTGTCCCATGGCAACACTGGCACGCCGATGGCCTTGCACGACCTGATGACTTCGCTGGCGCGCAAGGGCTTTGTGGTGGTGGCGGTTATCCATCCGGGTGACAACTCAACCGACCACAGTCGCCTGGGTACCCTGAGCAACCTGTACGGCCGGCCGCTGCAGATTTCCGAAGCCATTACCGCAACCTTGGGCGATCCGATGCTGGCGCCTTTCGTGAATGCCGGGCAGGTCGGGGTGATTGGCTATTCGGCGGGCGGTGAAACGGCCTTGATACTCTCCGGTGCAACCCCTGATCTGGATCGCCTGCGCCGTTATTGCCAGGAGCGCCCGGATGATCGTGACGCCTGCAATACCCAGGGCGAGCTGGTCGTCGATCGCGATGACTTGCAACCGGTGGCCGACCCAAGAGTACATGCCTTGCTCCTGATGGCGCCGTTGAGCCTCAAGTTCGGCCGGCACACCCTGGCTGACGTGCATGTGCCAGTGCTGCTCTACAGCGGTGACGGAGACAAGCTGGTGGCCTTTGACAAAAATGCCGCCGCCCTGGCACGCAAACTGCCAATCGCACCGGATTTCAAGTTGCTGGCTGGCGCCGGGCATTTCGTGTTCATGGCCCCGTGCACCGAGGAGCAGATTGCCGCCATGCCAGCACTGTGCACTGATGCCGATGGCGTTAACCGCGAGGACATTCATCGCAACCTGATTGGCGAGGCTGGTCGGTTCTTTTCTCGCACGTTGTCCAAGCCCAATCGGGCGGGTATGCAAACCGCTGATCAATGATACCTGCGCGATATAGGGCTTAAGCCATTGCCCGACGTTTGAGCAGCAGGGTGAGTCCCAGTCCTGTCGCTGACAGCAGGGCTGCGCAGAAGAAGATCCACGAATACCCCAGGTTCAATGCAATGGCACCCATCAATGGCCCGGCTATCGCCAGAGCGAGGTCGAAGAACACCGCGTAGGCACTCAAGCCCGCGCCGCGACTGGAGTTTGGTACCTGCTTGATCGCCTCCACCCCCAGCGCCGGGTACACCAGGGACAGGCCGAACCCCGTCAGACCTGCGCCGAGCAAGGCATAGCCAGTGGAGGGCGCGAGCCATAGCAATACCAGCCCCACAACTTCAATGCACATGCAGGCGATAGCTGAATTGAAGCCGCCAAAACGGCTGATGCTGGAAATGAACAGCACCCGGGCCAGGATGAAGCACACGCCGAACACCGTCAGGCAATACGCCGCACCTGTCCAGCCACGGTTCACGTAGTACAGGGTGATGAAGGTGGTCAGAGTGCCATAGCCGATCGACGCCAGGCTCAGGCTGGCCCCGAACGGTGCGATCCGCCCGAACACCGCCCAGAATGGCAGGCGCTCGCCCCGGATCACTGGTACTGAAGGTTTGTTGCGAATCAGCAACAGCGCGCCCCCCGCCAGCAATGACAGGGCGATTCCCAGGCTGGCGAAACCCAGCTGGCCGACCATCACCACGCCCAGGGGCGCACCGATGGCGATTGCGCCATAGGAAGCGATGCCGTTCCAGGAAATGGAGCGCGCAGTGTGTTCAGCGCCCACCTGGCCCATGCACCAGCTGATGGTGCCGACGCCGATCAGACCCTGGGCGATCCCCAGCAACAAACGCCCGGCAATCAGAATCAACAGGCTCAGCAGCGGCGTGCTTTGCAGGAGTGTCGACAGCCAGGTCAGCAGGCCACTCAGGACAATGCCCGACAACCCGTAGACGATCGCCCGTTTGGTGCCGACAGTGTCCGACATGCGTCCGGCCATCGGCCGGCTGAGCAGGGTAGCCAGGTACTGGCAGCCAATGGTCAGGCCAGCGACTATGGCGCTGAACCCCAGCTGGTCATGGACGTAGCCCGGCAGCACGGCGATCGGCAGGCCGATGCACAGGAAAGCGACGAAGGTGTAGAAGACGATGGAGACGATCTGCAGGGTGATCGCCATGGAGCTTTGCGGTGGCAGTTGCTGCGCAGACATGAGGGCTCGTTCGCGGGCGGCGGAGGGAGAGCTGCATCATGGCGCGGGCGAGAAACAAAAGGAAGCAGGCTAACGATCAAGATCAAAGGATCGCAGCCTTCGGCAGCTCCTACAGAGGGCGCATTCCAAGGTAGGAGCTGCCGAAGGCTGCGATCTGTTGATCTCCAAACAATAAAAAGCCCCGTCACCAGGACAGGGCTTTTACTTGCAGCTTGAAACTAATAGTTGCTCTTAAAACACCACGCCCTGACTGCGCAGGTAATCGTCATAGGTGCCGCTAAAGTCGATCACGCCGCTAGGGCTCAGCTCGATGATGCGGGTTGCCAGGGACGATACGAACTCGCGGTCGTGGCTGACAAAAATCAGCGTGCCCGGGTAGTTCTCCAGCGCCAGGTTCAGCGCCTCGATGGATTCCATGTCCAAGTGGTTGGTGGGTTCGTCCATGATCAGCACGTTCGGCTTTTGCAGGATCAGCTTGCCGAACAGCATGCGACCTTGCTCACCACCTGAGATGACCTTGACCGACTTGAGGATCTCGTCGTTGGAGAACAGCATCCGGCCGAGGGTGCCGCGAACGATTTGTTCGCCGCCCTGGGTCCACTGGCCCATCCAGTCGAACAGGTTGCAGTCGTCCTCGAAGTCGTGCGCGTGGTCCTGGGCGTAGTAGCCCAGTTCCGCGGCGTCGGTCCACTTCACGGTACCGGCGTCCGGGGTCAGCTCGTTGACCAGGGTGCGCAGCAGGGTGGTTTTGCCGATGCCGTTCGGGCCGATAATCGCTACGCGCTCGCCGGCTTCAACCTGGAAGCTGAACTCCTTGAACAGCGGCTTGCCGTCGAAGCCTTTGGCCATGCGCTCGACAATCACTGCCTGACGGTGCAGCTTCTTGGTTTGCTCGAAACGGATGAACGGGCTCACGCGGCTCGATGGCTTGACCTCGGCCAGCTGGATCTTGTCGATCGCCTTGGCGCGGGAAGTGGCCTGCTTGGCTTTCGAGGCGTTGGCCGAGAAGCGGCTGACGAACGACTGCAGTTCCGAAATTTGCGCTTTCTTCTTGGCGTTGTCAGACAGCAGCTGCTCGCGGGACTGGGTCGCCACGGTCATGTACTCGTCGTAGTTGCCCGGGAACAGGCGCAGCTCGCCGTAATCCAGGTCAGCCATGTGAGTACATACGCTGTTCAGGAAGTGACGGTCGTGAGAGATGATGATCATCAGGCTGGAGCGCTGGGTCAGTATGTTTTCCAGCCAGCGGATGGTGTTGATATCCAGGTGGTTGGTCGGTTCGTCGAGCAGCAGCACTTCAGGATCGGAGAACAGCGCCTGGGCGAGCAACACCCGCAGTTTCCAGCCCGGGGACACTTCACTCATCGGGCCGAAGTGCTGCTCGATGCCGATACCCAGGCCCAGCAGCAGTTCACCGGCACGGGATTCGGCGGTGTAGCCGTCCATTTCCGCGAATTCGGTTTCCAGCTCGGCCACGGCCATGCCGTCTTCTTCGGTCATTTCCGGCAGCGAGTAGATGCGGTCGCGCTCGGCCTTGACCTTCCACAGCTCTTCGTGACCCATGATCACGGTGTCGATCACGGTGAATTCTTCGTAGGCGAACTGGTCCTGGCGCAATTTACCCAGGCGCACGTTCGGTTCGAGCATGACCTGGCCGCCGGACGGTTCGAGGTCGCCGCCGAGGATTTTCATGAACGTCGACTTGCCGCAGCCGTTGGCGCCGATCAGGCCGTAGCGGTTGCCCGCGCCGAATTTGACCGAAACGTTTTCGAATAGCGGCTTGGCGCCGAACTGCATCGTGATGTTAGCTGTAGAGATCAAAGGTTTTTCCTGCGAAGCATTCAGAGTAGCTAGGGTTGCGGCAGTACCGATTCAGTACCCGTTTCCGGTATTCAAACCACGGGAAATGCATCCCGGTCAGAAGCGGAAGGTCCATCTGGCAATAAGTGGACAGCAGCATATGGAGCGCTTGGCCCGAGTCGAAGTGCGCTGAAACGGGGGTCATTCCCGTCATCAACCAAGGGGGGCGCGTAATGTTTGGCGGCGATTGTACTGGTCTGGCACCTGAAACGATAGGGCATTGAGGCTACACGGCTGCTTTGGCGGCGTCAGCGGACAGTTTTTCACATTTGCGGGTTAACCAGGGTCAGCAACTGTGGCTAAAATGCCACCTACTTGATGCCGACAGGCATGGATGCAGTTTGTTCACTCCTGACTTGTGACGATTTCCGTGAAGCTCATCATTGCCGCCATTTATATAGTCACGATCACTTACGTCCATCTGCGCGGTCGCGTGCGCCACAAGCCAGGCCGGCAACTGAGCGACCACTCGACGTTCCTCGCGCCGCTCAACTGTGTGCTGTACCTGTTCTCGAAACTGCCCAACAAACCTTACCTCGATCCGGCAGACTTTCCGGACCTGCGGCCGCTGCAGGAGCACTGGCAGGAGATTCGCGCGGAAGCACAGAACCTGATTCACGCCGGTGAAATCAAGCGTTCCAGCCACTATGACGATGTCGGCTTCAACTCCTTCTTCAAGACTGGCTGGAAACGTTTCTACCTCAAGTGGTACGGCGACAGCCATCCTTCGGCAAAGAAGTTGTGCCCGCGCACCACCGAACTGGTGCAGGGCATTGGCTCGATCAAAGCCGCGATGTTCGCCGAGCTGCCGCCCGGGTCCAGACTGGTGCGCCATCGTGATCCCTATGCCGGGTCCTACCGTTACCACCTGGGCCTGGAAACGCCGAATGATGCGGGCTGCTATATCAATGTCGACGGCGAGAATTACCACTGGCGCGACGGTGAAGCCGTAATGTTCGATGAGACCTTCATCCATTACGCGGAAAACACCACGAGTCACAATCGCATCATTCTGTTTTGCGATATCGAGCGGCCCATGAAGTATCGCTGGGCGGCAGCATTCAACGGCTGGTTCAGCCGCCATGTGATGTCCGCTGCCGGCGCACCGAACGATGCGGGCGACAAGACGGGCGGGATCAACCGGCTGTTTGGCAAGATCTACAAGATCCGCTTGCGCGGCAAGGCGCTAAAGAAGCGCAATCGCAAGCTCTATTATCTGGAAAAGTGGGCAATATTTGGCAGTTTGATCGCGGTTTTCGTGCTGATCTGATCAATGCCATCGCGAGCAGGACTGCACCTTCACAATCAATCATCCAGCCGATCGCTTGGTCGCCTTTTTCGCCGGTGCCGTCTTCGCCGTCGACTTGGTTTTCGCCGCCGGCCTGGCAGCAGCTTTCCCTCCCAGGCTGCGCTTGAGCAACTCGGTCAAGTCGATGACATCCGCCGTCTTGCGTTCTTCCTCGCCGGTCGCCGTTTCCACATCTTCGATCTTGCCTTCATGGGCTTTCTTCTCGACCAGCGCCATGATCTTGTCCTCGAAACTGTCGCGATAGTCCTCGGGCGACCAGTCACCGCTCATGTCCTGCACCAGGCGCTTGGCCATGTCGAGCTCGCCCTTGGCCAGTTTGGGCTCGGTCACTTCGCTGCCCAGTTCCAGGGTATCGAGACTGCGAACCTCTTCCGGCCAGCGCAGCATCACCAGGACCATCGCCGACTCCAACGGCATCAGCGCTGCCAGGTGCTGGCGGGTATGCAGCACCACGTGGCACAGGGCGACTTTGTTGGTTTTGCTCAGGGTTTCACGCAGCAGCGCATAGACCTTGCCGCCGCGTTTGTCCGGGGCCAGGTAGTACGGCCTATCGATGTTCTGCAGCGGGATCTGCTCGCTGTCGACAAAGGAAAAGATGTCGATTGTCTGGGTGGAGAGCGGGTGGGCTGATTTGATTTCCTCTTCACTGAGCACCACGTAGCGACCCTTTTCGTACTGCACACCCTTGACGATGTGTTCCTTGGTCACCTCCTTGCCGGTTACCTTGTTCACCCGTTTATACCCGACCGGATCCATACTGCGACTGTCCAGCCAGTCAAAGTCCACGCCTTGGGAAGACGTCGCCGAAACCAGCGCTACAGGGATATGCACCAGCCCGAAACTGATTGCGCCTTTCCAGATTGCCCGTGCCATGGTCGTCTACTCGCGAGTGATGATCAGGTGACCCGCATCCCTCGGCAAAAGTTTCAGCCGATGATGCCCCGGCCCGCCGGGGTGCGGGGCATCCCTGGTCAACTGGTGTTACATCTTCGACGCGAGGTTTTGATTAACAAAACAGAACCCCCGGCGTAGCGTGGTATCGAAGACCCTATCCACGCCCACGTCGAGAGGTTCACCGATGAACAGGTTCGTGCTGGTCTGCACCGCACTGGCATGGAGTGCCGTACTGAGCCATCAGGCCCACGCGGCAGCGGTCCCTGAGTCGATGCTGTTGGCGCAAAGCCCTACGGGTAGTACCAGCAATCCCTACAACAGCCCCATCCGTCGGGCCAACCCCAATAGCATGCAAGGCACACAACCCAGTGCGCCGGCCATACGCGGGCCCAATACCGTACCAGTGCCCCGGCCACCCACCCTGGACAACGGCGGCATTGGCAATCGTGCACCGCAGACTCGCCCTGTGCCCGACAGCCCACCCAGGTTCATCCCCAACCCACCCCCTAGAGACGGCGATAGCAACAATCTCTGAGCCTGGCTGACTATTTTGACGACATAAGGAACTGTGCATGTTGAGAAAATCCCTCCTGGCCACCTTCTGCGCCAGCGTCATGTTCACCACTGCACCCGCCGCCATTGCGGCATCAGTCCAGGAATTGAAGAGCGAGCTGGGCACGCTTGAAGTCACCACCCTCACTCAAGGTCTGGAGCATCCCTGGGCCCTGGCATTTCTGCCCGACCGCCAGGGCATGCTGGTAACCGAGCGCCCGGGCAACCTGCGGCTGGTCACCCTCAATGGCAAGCTGTCGGACCCTATCAGCGGCGTGCCAGACGTGTGGGCCAAAGGCCAGGGTGGTTTGCTGGATGTTGTGCTGTCCCCGGACTTCAAGCAGGACCGCACGGTGTACCTGTCGTACGCCGAGGGTGGCGGCAAGGGGGACAAGGCCGGAACCGCAGTAGGTCGCGGGCAACTGTCGGCAGATTTGAAGACTCTGGAGAACTTCAAGGTGATCTTCCGGCAGGAGCCCAAGCTCTCGGTCAGCAATCACTTCGGCTCGCGGCTGGTATTCGACCGCGACGGCTATCTGTTCATCACCCTGGGTGAAAACAACGACCGGCCAACGGCCCAGGACCTCGACAAGTTGCAGGGCAAGGTGGTCAGGATCTATCCCGATGGCCGGGTACCGGATGACAACCCCTTTGTCGGGCAGAACGGTGTGCGCCCGGAAATCTGGTCTTACGGTCAGCGTAACCCCCAAGGCGCGGCGCTCAACCCATGGACGGGCGTCCTCTGGGAAACCGAGCATGGCCCCCGCGGTGGCGATGAACTGAATGTGATCGAGCGCGGCAACAACTACGGTTGGCCGCTGGCTACCCATGGCATCAATTATTCAGGCCAGCCCATTCCCGAAGCCACCGGCAAGACCGCCGAGGGCACGGTAGGGCCGCACCATGTCTGGGAGAAATCCCCGGGGCTGAGCGGCATGGCGTTCTACGATGCCGACCGGTTCAAGGTGTGGCAGCACAACGTGTTCATGGGGGCACTGGTCAGCCAGGAATTGATCCGCCTGCAGTTCAACGGGGACAAAGTGGTCCACGAGGAGCGCTTGATGGGCGAGCTCAACAAGCGCATTCGCGATGTGCGGCAGGGGCCCGACGGTTATTTGTACGTGCTGACGGATGAGAGCGATGGGGTGTTGTACAAGGTTGGGTTGAAGTAAATGCACCCACCTTCCCTGGGTTGAGCGGCGAGTCTGCAGGGGTCGATTGTAATTGGCCATTGACTTGCCATCAGCCGCCGGCTAATTTCGACCCATGACTTTCACCGTATCGCGCTGCCAGCCAAGCATTATTACCGCCATTCCTTATTTGGCGGGTTAGCTCACGACTGCAGCACCCAACCCGCCCTCGAGGCGGGTTTTTACTTTCTGTCTCCTGGGTTAAAGCCGCTACCGGCGTGGAAGCTGTTTGAAGGTCGCGATCTTTTCGTTTTTGAAGAGCAAAAGATCGCAGCCTTCGGCAGCTCCTACGTGGGTAATAAAGGAGACCGAGATGACCTACACCGCCAACCAGCAAGCCCTGCTTGCCCATTACGTCAAGAAGATCCTCGCGGCGCCGGTTTACGAACTGGCCGTACGTACGCCATTGCAACCCGCACCCGCGTTGTCGGAAGCCCTGGGTAACCAGATCCTGCTGAAACGCGAGGACCTGCAGCCGACGTTCTCCTTCAAGATCCGCGGTGCCTATAACAAGCTGGTGCAACTGAGCGATGAGCAAAAAGCACGCGGTGTGATCACCGCGTCGGCCGGCAACCACGCACAAGGTGTTGCATTGGCAGCGCGAGAACTGGGAATCGCTGCGACCATCGTCATGCCCGCCACGACGCCGGAACTGAAGGTGCTGGGGGTGCGTAGCCGCGGCGCCGAGGCCGTGCTTCACGGAGAAAGCTTTCCGTTTGCCCTGGCATACGCCCTGGACCTGGCCGCGCGCACAGGCCGTACCTTTGTTTCGCCATTCGACGACCCGGAGGTGATCGCAGGGCAGGGCACTGTCGCCATGGAGATCCTGCGTCAGCACCCCGCAGACCTCGACGCGATCTTTGTGCCGGTGGGGGGTGGTGGACTGATCGCAGGCATCGCCGCATACGTCAAATACCTGCGTCCGCAAGTGCGCATCATCGGTGTGGAGTCCGAACACTCCGCTTGCCTGGGCGCAGCGCTGCAAGCCGATGAGCGCGTGGTGCTGCCGAACGTCGGCACCTTTGCCGACGGCGTTGCCGTGGCGCAAATAGGCGTCTATGGGTTTGAGGTATGTCGATTTTGCGTAGACGAAATGCTGACCGTGACCAATGACGAGTTGTGCGCTGCGATCAAGAATATCTACGACGATACCCGGTCGATCACCGAACCTTCCGGTGCACTGGCCGTGGCCGGTATCAAAAAGTATGTCGCCCGCACCCGAGCCCGTGGCCAGACCCTGGTGGCCATCGACTCGGGCGCCAACATCAACTTCGACAGCCTGCGCCACGTGGCTGAACGTGCCGCTTCATGCGGCGCGCCGGCCTGAGACTGGACACATTGCCGCATTCTTGCCGCCGTGTCCGGTTCGTGCAACCGGCCGGGGCAGGATTGCATTTTGCAGTGGCCCAGACGCTGCTTCTTGCAGTTTGCATGATCGCTTGCGCGCTCAACTTCCCTAACCCTTTGATTTGCCGATGAGCTGCACGGCGAAATCAGAGGCATGAATTATGCTGTAGATGTCCTTAAGCTGACCGCGCCTTTCATTGAGTCAGCGCCTGTTTATCGCTGGCAATCTGACAATAAGGAGAGGGTCGCCATGTTTCTTTCTGCCTTGGAACTTCGCAACATCATTGAAAGCAGTTTCCTGCCTAAACGCTGTTTATGTACGTTATCGCCTGACCTTTCCATGACCATCAAAGTGTTTTCCGACGGCGTGACGGATCAGGTCGACCTGGTTAAATCCGGTATAGACGCCAGCCATCTTAACGGCAGGCGAGAGATCAACGAGCTGATTGCGGGGCTGCGCTCCGATATCGATCTCCATGCACACAAGCAAACGCTGCACCCGGACCGCAAGGCGCTTTAATCTCTGACGATCATCGCCGGCGATCTGACTATTACTAAAGGGTCTGGCCTGACAACAGGCCAGACTCTTTGTCGTCAGTTCTGCAAGCTGCAAGCATCCGACAATTTGCGATAGCTGATTTGCGCAGGTTGCCCGGCGTTGTCGATGTATTTCATTTCAGCCGTCACCACTTTGCAGTCCAGGGTCGAAGGTTCGGTCAGGGCGATCACCTTGGCGACGTGCAGGGGCATCCCGTAATGGTAGGGCACCGCTTGGCTGGTACCTGCGTCATTGGCATGGGCGATGCCGGCCCAGGAAATGCTGGCAAGGGTAGTGGCGAGCAATATCGTTTGAATTCTCATGAGCATACTCCAGCGCAGACAAAGGTCAGCTCGACCATCAGGATCGAGCGGTCCGCACTGGGCTGTCAGGCAAGCTGCAGGCGTGCGGTCCAGTCAATTATTGGACCGCACAGTTAAGCGATGGTTAACCTCGCCGTATGCCACCTGTCGGCTGGAGGCTGCTATTTCAGGTTTATTGCAGCTGATGCCGATACGGCAAGTCCGGCCCGGTCCTGGTGCACGTCAGCGCCGCTGCGCGCACCGCAAACCTGAGCATTGCATCAGTCTGCTCGCGTCCTAATTGTTGCAATCCCTGCACCGAATCCAGTTGCTGCTCCGTCAGCCAGGCGATCAACGCCGCCTGGAAGGTATCGCCGGCACCGACGGTGTCGGCAATCTCCACGGCGCAGGCCGGTACCGACCAGGCGCCGTGTCGACGACTGAACACCGTCGCACCTTCGCCCCCGCGAGTCAGGAACACCAGCTGACAGCGATGCTCCAGCCACCCCTGGATCACCCGCTGCGGGTCCTGTTCGGGATATAACAGGCTCAGGTCCTCGTCGCTGACCTTGATCAGGTCGGCATGTTCGACCAGCATCGCCACTCGCGAGCGCCACAGTTCGATGTTTGGCTCTGGATTGAGCCGCACATTCGGATCGAGGCTGATCAAGCGCTTACCGCTTTCCCTGCGCACCAATGCCAGCAGGGTATCGGCAACCGGCTGTACCACCAGCGAGTAGGAGCCAACATGCAGGCCGCGTATGTAGGCCGGCAGCAGCGGAAGATGGTCGAGGCGCAGCTGCCGGTCAGCACAACCTTCGCCCCGGAAGCTGTAATGCGGCGAGCCATTGGCGCCCACGGCGACCATCGCCAGGGTTGTGGGCGCCGCGAATTCCACCACGAAGTCCGTAGCCACACCCTCGTCCTGCAACACCTGCTGCAAACGCTTGCCCAGGTAATCGCTCGACAGCCCGGCAAACAGCGCGGCCTCTACGCCCAGCCGGCGCAAACCCACGGCCACATTGAACGGCGAACCACCGGCAATGGCCTTGAAATTCACTTTGGACGCCAGGCCACTGACGTCTTCTTCACTGAAAAAATCGAACAGCGCTTCGCCACACACCAGATACATGATTATTCACTCTTCAAAGGGTTGCGACATGCTGTCGGTAACGTTTGTACGTCGTGCCCTCGACCACCCGAAGTCTCACTCGGGTTACTGAGGCTGACGGTTTTTCGCTTCGATCCACTGCGACATGTACTGAGTGCTCTTGTGCTGGTGATGGCGCAGCATGCTGCCGGTAAAGTTGTCGCGCCGGATTGAACCCAGGTTTCGACGGCATTCTTCAATTCGGGTGATCAGTGCGGGGCCATGTTGCGCCTGGCGATAGCGCTGCCCGAGCAGGTGAAGGCCTTTGGCCTGTGCGGCCAGCCAGCAGGTGCGGTCGTTGTGCAGTTGTACCGCGCTGTCGGCAAACGCCTGGGCCGTGCGGGTAATTGCACCTGGCCAGGGTTCCAGGCCGTGCATGCCTTCTGCCCCCACTGGTGTTGTGACATTCGGCGTGCCGCACAGCATCGCATCCACCAGCTTGCCCTTGATACCCGCGCCAAAGCGCAAGGGAGCCAGGCACACCCTGGCCGCAGACATGACTTGCAAGGCATCCTCGGCCCAGTTCATGACATGAAAACCCTGGGCGGCGTTGTGCAGTGCGGTTGCCTTGGGCGGTGTGTAAGCCCCATAGATGTGCAGCTGGGCAGCGGGCAATTGCTGGCGAATCAACGGCCAGATCGTAGTCTTGAGCCACAGCACTGCATCCCAGTTCGGCGCATGCCGGAAGTTGCCGATGCTGAGAAAATGCGCGCGGTCTTCGAAGCGAGTCGATGGCCGGGTGGGCACATCGATCATCAGCGGACACCAGTGCAACAATTCACGGGGCACCATGAACTGCTGCACCAGTAACTCGATCTCCACCTCGGAGATCATCAGCGTCAGGTCGCAACGATAAATGGCAGCAAGCTCACGCTTGGCCAGGTCGGCATCGGCCATGAGTTCGAATTCCTGCCGTAACGCGGGGGCAAACAATTCGTTGAAGTCTTGGAGGTCAGCGTTGGCCTTCAAGCGCTCCTTGAGGCGTTGGTGCCTGGCGTGACGCAGGCTCTGCAGGTCTGAAGTTTCCAGCACTCGCAGTGCATTGGGGCAGTGCTTTTCTACCCGCCAGCCGAATTGTTCTTCCATCATGAACTGGTCGAACAGCACGACATCCGGGGCCAGCTCACTGACAAACGCGTCGAAACTGCTGTTGTTGAGTTCGATCGGCACCTGGCGAATGCCCAGGGCGGTGAGGTCAGCCGGGTGCTCGCCAGCACCTGCCGGGCTGCTGAACGTAATGTCCCAGCCCTGTTGCAGGAAGGTTTCGAGGATTTGCATCACATGGCCGCTGGCCGCCGAGGAGCGGGGCTCGGGCCAAACGTAACCAATCACCAGGACTTTGGCTGCGCGGGGCTGACTCATTGAGGGTGGTTCCTTGAAGCGGGCAGGGGGGCATGCGGAAAAAGCGCGCAATTAAAGCACAGTCCGCAGCGATCCTGGCGCTATGAGGGTTTAGCTGGCGGCCTGCAGGATGCCCTTGACCTTGTCCCGCAGCGCATCGATCGAGAACGGCTTGCCAATCAGGTGCATGCCCTCAGGCACATCAATGTTTTCGGCGTAACCGCTGGCAAACAGGATCGGCAAGCGGGCACGCAGCTGACGCGCCTTGTCGGCCAGCTCACGCCCGTCCATGCCCGGCAGGCCAACATCAGTCATCATCAGATCGATGGTTTGCCCGGCGTTGGCCAGGAACGCCAGCGCCTGTTCGCCGCCATCAGCCTCCAGCACCTCGAATTCCAGTTCCTCCAGTACATCGACGATCAACATGCGCACGATGTCGTCGTCTTCGACTACCAGGATGATGGACGCGGCGGAAGACATAATAGGGTTCCCAAAGATTGAAATGGCGTTGGCCGGTCGATCAGATTCGCCGGAGTCTTGCTTGAGTAAACGGCGGGACCCGACAAGTTCCCTTCGTGCTGAAAAAAGAATAGCTGCTCAAGCGCGGGAAGGATAACCGCTCCTTGGTTCTGGAACAGCTGAATGTAGGATATTGCTGAAATACCCGTCAGAAAATTGGATCAATATGCCCGTTATGGGGCAAACTCCCTGTTTTTTAACAGTTCGACAAGGCTCCCACATGACCTCTGCGTCTTCGGTAGATGAGCAACGATTCCGTAAACTCCTGAGTCGCAACGTCAGCCTGCCATTGGGTGTGGGCGTTCTCAGTGCGGTGTTCTTCGTGTCCCTGATCCTCTATCTGTTGTCAACCATCCAGTGGGTGGAACATACCGATCGGGTGATCAATAACGCCAATGAAGCGGTGAAGCTGACCGTCGATCTGGAAACCGGGATGCGCGGCTATCTGCTCAGCGGTGACGAGAAGTTTCTCGAACCCTATGAAACCGCACGCCCGCGAATCAAGGTGGCTCTCGACACCTTGCTGGAACTGACCAGTGACAACCCGGTACAAACCGATCGCCTGCGTCGCCTCGAGGCGCTGCAGGCTGAATGGGCCGGCTACGCGCAATCGATGATCGATTTGCAACGTTCCAGTGGTGACTACCGTGCTGCGGTCAAGGCCGGGCGCGGCAAACGCCTGACCGATGAAATACGCAAGCAGTTCGAAGACGTGATCGAGATGGAACAGCAGTTGCGCGCCTCGCGCAATGAAGAGGTGCGTCGCACCACCATCTGGAGCATTGCCCTGTACTTGCTGTTCGTCGCCGGGATCAGTGCGCTGCTGGCCTATATAGGCCGCCGCGATCTGCTCAACCTGTCGCAAAACTACGCCGCCAACCTGGCCGCGCAGCAGTCCAGCGCCAATCGTCTGGAGCAGCAGGCCTGGCTGCGCAATGGCCAGACTGAACTCGCCGAACAGGTACTGGGGCAGCTGTCGCTAAACGTGCTGGGGCGCAATATCCTGCAGTTCTGCGCGCAGTACCTCGGTTCGGCGGTGGCGGCTATCTATGTACGCGAAGAGCACGGTGGCCTCAAGCGTATTGCGTCCTACGGGTTTTCCCGGGAACAGGAAGAGCGTGAGCACTACATTTATAGCGATGAAGGGATTGTCGGGCAGGTGGCGCAACGGGCCGAGGTGATTCGCCTGGACCAGGTGCCCGGTGACTACTTCAAGGTCAGCTCCGCCCTGGGCGAAGGGCTGCCGCACAGTGTGTTGGTGGTGCCTACCAGCGACGATGAGCGGGTCAATGGCGTGATCGAGCTGGGCTTTCTGCGCCCGCTCAGTGACCGTGACGTCGAGTTGCTGGAGCTGATTGCCGGCAACATTGGCACCTCGATCGAGGCCGCGCGCTATCGCCAGCGCCTGCAAGAGGTGCTGGCCGAAACCCAGCAACTCAATGAAGAGCTGCAGGTTCAGCAGGAAGAACTCAAGACCGCCAACGAAGAGCTCGAAGAGCAGTCGCGCATCCTCAAGGAGTCCCAGGCACACCTGGAAACCCAGCAGGTGGAGCTGGAGCAGACCAATGAACAGCTGGCCGAGCAGGCGCAGATCCTCGCCGATCAGCGCGACGCCATGGACCAGAAGAACACCGAGCTCAATCTGGCTCAAACGCAGCTGGAAGAGCGTGCCGAGGAATTGCAGCGTTCGAGCAAGTACAAGTCCGAGTTCCTCGCCAACATGTCCCATGAGCTGCGCACGCCGCTGAACAGCTCGCTGATCCTGGCCAAACTGCTGGCGGAAAATCCCCAGGACAACCTCAGCGCCGAGCAGGTCAAGTTTGCCGAGTCGATCTATTCGGCAGGCAACGATCTGCTGCACTTGATCAACGACATCCTCGACATTTCCAAGGTCGAGGCCGGCAAGCTGGAAATGCTGCCCGAGAACACCAGCGTCGCACGCCTGGTGGACGGCTTGCGCGGGATGTTCCAGCCGCTGGCGACGCAAAAGAAGCTGGATTTCCAGATCGAGCTGCAAGACGGTTCGCCGCTGATGATCTACACCGACCGCCAGCGCCTGGAGCAGGTGATCAAGAACCTGCTGTCCAACGCCGTGAAGTTCACCGAGAGCGGCACGGTCAGCCTTACTGTTACCGGCATGCCGGATGATGGCATTGCATTCGTCGTGCGCGATTCCGGGATTGGCATTGCCGCCGATCAGCAGGAAAGCATCTTCGAAGCCTTCCGCCAGGCCGACGGCACCACCAACCGGCGCTACGGCGGCACCGGCCTGGGGCTGTCGATTTCCCGGGATCTGGCCGCATTGCTCGGCGGTTCCATCAGCGTCACCAGTGAACCGGGGCAGGGCAGCGTGTTCACCCTGGTGCTGCCGCAACAATATGTCGAGCCAGGTGAAAGCCCTGTCTCGCCGGTAGCTCCGGCGCCCGTGGCGGTCTCGCACAAAGTCGCCGCGCCGCCTGCGCTGGCACCGCTGATTGCCCCGATCGACATCCCAAGCTTCAACGATGACCGCAGCAAGGCGCCGTTTGCCACGCGTTGCATCCTGGTGGTGGAGGACGAGCCGAATTTCGCTCACATTCTTTACGACCTGGCGCATGAGCTGGGCTATCAGTGCCTGGTTGCCCATGGCGCCGACGAAGGTTACAACCTGGCCAGGGAGTACATCCCGGACGCGATCCTGCTGGACATGCGCCTGCCAGACCATTCCGGCCTGACCGTGCTGCAGCGCCTCAAGGAGCACGCAGACACGCGGCATATCCCGGTGCACGTGATTTCGGTAGAGGATCGAGTGGAAGCTGCCATGCACATGGGCGCCATCGGCTACGCCGTCAAACCGACCACCCGTGAAGAGCTCAAGGATGTTTTCGCCCGCCTGGAAGCCAAGCTGACCCAGAAGGTCAAGCGCGTTCTGCTGGTGGAAGATGACGACCTGCAGCGCGACAGCATTGCCCGCCTGATCGGCGACGAAGACATCGAGATCACCGCAGTTGGCTATGCCCAGGAAGCGCTGCAGCTGCTGCGCACCACCATCTACGACTGCATGATCATCGACCTGAAGCTGCCGGACATGCTGGGCAATGAACTGCTCAAGCGCATGTCCACCGAGGACATCTGCTCCTTCCCGCCTGTGATCGTCTACACCGGCCGCAACCTTACCCGGGATGAAGAAGCAGAGCTGCGCAAGTACTCGCGCTCGATCATCATCAAGGGCGCGCGCTCACCGGAGCGTTTGCTGGACGAGGTGACACTCTTTTTGCACAAAGTCGAATCGCAGCTGTCCCATGAACGGCAGAAGATGCTCAAGACCGCCCGCAGCCGCGACAAGGTCTTCGAGGGTCGCAAAGTGCTGTTGGTGGACGACGACGTACGCAATATCTTCGCCCTCACCAGCGCGCTCGAGCAAAAAGGCGCAGTCGTGGTCATTGGCCGTAACGGCCGTGAAGCGATTGAAAAGTTGAATGAAGTCGAGGACATCGATCTGGTGTTGATGGACGTAATGATGCCGGAGATGGACGGCTTTGAAGCCACCATCGAGATTCGCAAGGACCCGCGCTGGCGCAAGCTGCCGATCATTGCGGTGACGGCCAAGGCCATGAAGGATGATCAGGAACGCTGCCTGCAGGCCGGCTCCAATGATTACCTGGCCAAGCCCATTGACCTGGATCGCCTGTTCTCGTTGATTCGAGTGTGGTTACCTAAGATGGAACGCATTTAGTGCCAGCCAATACCGAAATCGAATTGCGGCTGCTGATCGAGGCCATTTACCTCAAGTACAGCTATGACTTTCGCGACTACTCCGGCGCTTCGATCAAGCGCCGGGTGCAGCACGCGTTGGGGCAGTTCGAATGTGCGACCATTTCGGCGCTGCAGGAGAAGGTCCTGCACGACCCGACGGCGTTCATGCAATTGCTGCAGCTGCTGACCATCCCGGTCAGCGAGATGTTTCGCGACCCCTCGCACTTCCTGGCCATTCGCCAGGAAGTGGTGCCGTTGCTCAAGACCTACCCCTCAATCAAGATCTGGATCGCCGGCTGCAGCACGGGGGAAGAAGTCTATTCCATGGCGATCCTGCTGCGCGAAGAAGGCTTGCTCGACCGCACCATCATCTACGCCACCGACATCAACCCGCGTTCTCTGGATAAAGCCAAGCAAGGCATCTTTTCCATGGAAAACGTGCGGGCCTACACGGCTAACTACCAGAAAGCCGGTGGCCAGCTTTCGTTCTCCGAGTACTACACGGCCGCCTATGGCTACGCGATTTTCGACAAGTCGCTGTGCGAGAACGTGACCTTTGCCGATCACAGCTTGGCCACTGACAGTGTGTTCTCAGAAACTCAATTAATTTCATGTCGTAACGTGTTGATTTATTTCAATAAAAAACTTCAGGATAGGGCTTTTGGCCTGTTTCACGAGTCCCTGTGCCACCGCGGCTTCCTGGTGCTGGGCAGCAAGGAGACACCGGAGTTTTCAGCCTTCGGCAAGCAGTTCGAACCCTTGGTCAAACAAGAACGGATCTACCGCAAATCATGAGCCATTCTTCGATTGAAGCCATCGTGATCGGTGCCTCTGCAGGCGGGGTCGAAGCCTTGCTGAACATTCTCAGCCCGCTGCGCGCAGGCTTCATGCTGCCGATCATCATCGTGTTGCACCTGCCGGATGCGCGCCGCAGTCATCTGGCCGAAGTGTTCGCCCGCCGGGTCTCGATGCCGGTGCTGGAAGCAAGTGACAAGACGCCGGTAGTGCCGGGCACGCTGTATTTTGCGGCGCCCGGTTATCACCTCTCGGTGGAACAGGACCGGACCTTCTCCCTGAGCCTGGAAGATCGCGTGCACCACTCGCGCCCGGCCATCGATTACCTGTTCGAATCGGCGGCCGATGCCTATGGCGTCAACCTCGCTGCGGTGCTGTTGACCGGCGCCAACCGTGACGGTGCCAGCGGCCTGGCACAGGTCAAGCACCGGGGCGGCCTGACCATCGTCCAGGATCCACAAGAGGCGCAGGTGGCCACCATGCCGTTGGCTGCATTGGCCACCCACCTGCCGGATCACATTCTTCCCATTCACGGCATCGGCCGTCTGCTTGTCGAGCTGGAACGAATCGCATGCTAAGTAATATTCAAGCCAAACTGCTGATCGTCGACGATCTGCCGGAGAACCTGCTGGCGCTCGAAGCGCTGATCAAGCGTGAAGACCGCATGGTCTACAAGGCCTTGTCCGCCGACGAAGCCCTGTCCCTGCTGCTGCAGCACGAGTTCGCCATGGCCATTCTCGACGTGCAGATGCCCGGCATGAACGGCTTTGAACTGGCCGAGTTGATGCGCGGCACGGAAAAGACCCGGAATATTCCGATCGTGTTCGTCAGCGCCGCCGGTCGAGAGCTCAATTACGCGTTCAAGGGCTACGAAAGCGGGGCGGTGGACTTCCTGCACAAACCGCTGGATATCCATGCGGTCAAGAGCAAGGTCAATGTGTTCGTCGACCTGTATCGCCAGAGCAAGGCGATGAAGCAGCAGGTCGAGGCGCTTGAGCAAAGCCGTCGCGAGCAGGAAGCGCTGCTGCAGCAATTACAAAGTACCCAGCTGGAACTGGAGCAGGCGGTGCGCATGCGCGATGACTTCATGTCGATCGTCGCCCACGAAGTGCGCACGCCGCTCAATGGCCTGATCCTGGAAACCCAGCTGCGCAAGATGCACCTGGCCCGGGAAAACGCCGCCGCTTTCACCCTGGACAAGATGCACGCCATGGTCGATCGCGACGAACGGCAGATAAAAAGCCTGATCCGCCTGATCGAAGACATGCTGGATGTTTCGCGGATTCGTACCGGGAAACTGTCGATCCGCCCAAGCCGCTTCGATCTCTCGGCGCTGGTGCGTGGTTTGCTGCAAAACTTCGCCCCGCAAATCGACGCGGCCGAGTCGTCGGTTTCCCTGGATGCCGATGAACCGATAGAGGGCTATTGGGATGAATTTCGTATCGAACAAGTGATCTCAAACTTGTTGACCAACGCTTTAAGGTACGGCGCCAAAAGCCCGATCGCCGTGAAGGTGTACAGTGAGAACGGTCAGGCGCGGGTAGAAGTGCAGGATCAAGGGATCGGCATCGGTGAAGAAAACCAGAAGCGGATCTTCCAGCAATTCGAGCGCGTCACGGCCAAGCATGCCGTCGCCGGCCTGGGCCTGGGCCTGTTTATTTCAGAACAGATTGTGACGGCCCACGGCGGTACCATTACGGTCGAAAGCCGGATTGGCGAAGGCGCCCTGTTTCGCGTTTGTCTGCCGCTGTAGGAAATCAGCCAGATAAACGCAACCTCTGGTCGACCCCACGGTCGTATCAGCAGCTATTGACCGAACAAAGGCTTCCCATGAGTGAAGATGCGCAAGATGTAGTACTTGTCGTCGAGGATGACCCCTCGATATTGATGGTGTTGTCCGCTTATTTATCGGGCGAGGGCTACCGCGTGCTGCAGGCTGAGAACGGCGAGGAGGCCTTCGCGATCCTCGCGAGCAAACCGCACCTGGACATGATGATCACCGACTTCCGGCTGCCCGGTGGCATTTCCGGCGTGCAGATTGCCGAGCCCGCAGTAAAATTGCGACCGGAACTGAAGGTGATCTTCATCAGCGGCTACCCGCAGGAAATCCGCGAGACCGACAGCCCGATTACCCGCAAGGCACCCATCCTGGGCAAACCATTCGATCTGGATGTGTTGCAGGAATTGATGCGGGACATGCTGTCGTAGAAGCTGCGAAGACACCCCGCAGCAGCTGCGTACGACCTGCGTAGGAGCTGCGTAGGAGCTGTCGAGTGAAACGAGGCTGCGATCTTTTGATCTGAAATAATCCAGCGCGATCCCTCGATCCCGAAATCAAAATCAAAAGATCGCAGCCTTCGGCAGCTCCTACCGGTCACAAACCGGCCAAACCCGGTCAAACCCGGTCAAAGCGGGTCAAGCCAAGCCAAAACCGGTCAAAAAAGCCTGCAGGCTCAAATATGGGTCATCTCCCGCACCTTCGCCGTCAACAGGTCGAAGGTGAAGGGCTTGGTGATCATCTGCATCCCAGGGTCAAGAAACCCGCCACGCACCGCCGCGTGTTCTGCGTAACCGGTAATGAACAACACCTTGAGATCCGGCCGGAACTGCCGCCCGATCTCCGCCAGCTGCCGCCCGTTCATGCCAGGCAGCCCGACGTCACTGATCATCAGGTCGATGCGTTGCGTCGAGTCGAGAATCGGTACTGCGCTGTCTGCGTCGCCGGCTTCCACATAGGCGTAGCCAAGATCGCTCAGGACCGTGCTGACGAGCACTCGCACCGCCGGATCATCTTCAACGATCAACACTGTCTCGCCGTTTCGCGCGTAGGGCGCATGAGGTGCATCCACCGGCAAATACTGTGGCACATCACCGCCAAAACGCGGCAGGTACAGGCTCACGGTAGTGCCCGCACCCACTTCACTGCTAATGGCCACATGACCCCGAGACTGCTTGCTGAAACCATAGATCATCGACAGGCCCAGTCCCGTGCCCTGGCCGATGGGCTTGGTGGTGAAGAAGGGGTCAAAGGCCCGGCTGATGGTGCTTTGTGGCATGCCGCAGCCGTTGTCCGTGACGCTGAGCATCACGTAGTCGCCCGGCGCCAGATTGGCATGGGCGTCGGTAAAGGTCGCATCCAGGTGTTCGTTGCGAGTCTTGACCACCAGCTTGCCGCCGTTGGGCATGGCGTCCCGGGCATTGATGACGAGGTTGAGCAGGGCGCTTTCCAGCTGATTGGGATCGGCCTCGGCCACCCACAGTTGCTGATCCAGCTGCATGTCCAGCTGAATGCTTTCGTCAATGCTGCGCTGCAACAGCTCGCCCATGGAGACCACCAGGGCGTTCATCTCCACCGGTTTGGAATCCAGCGACTGGCGGCGTGAAAACGCCAGCAGTCGGTGGGTCAGGCCGGCGGCGCGATTGGCCGAGGTCACACCCAGGTCGATCAAGCCGTCCAGGTCGTCCGTGCGACCACGGGCCAGACGCCGGCGTAACAGCTCCAGGCTGCCAATGATCCCGGTCAACATGTTGTTGAAGTCGTGAGCAATGCCACCCGTGAGCTGTCCCACGGCTTCCATTTTTTGCGACTGGCGCAGGACTTCTTCGTTATGGCGCAACTGCGCGGTGCGTTCCTCAACCTGCTGTTCCAGGGTTTCGAGGGTATTCTGCAGGCGTAGCTCGCTCTGACTCAGGTCGATCAGCCGGTCCCTGGCTTCGTACTGTCGTCGGCGCCCGCGCAAGGCGGTGGTGACCAGGCTGATCAAGGTCACCGGATGAAAAGGACGCTCAAGGAAGGTCACGTTGCCCAGTTGCGGGCTGAAACGCGAAGCGGGGTTTTGCTCGGGGCCCCCATGATGAGTCATCAATACGATGGGCAGATCCGACCATGCCGGCTGTTGCTCGATCAGCCCCACCAGGGGTTCGAGATCGCCGCCCAGCAAGGCCTCAGAAGAAATCAGCAACAGCCCGGCACCCAGCACAAGCTCACTGCACAGGGACGTCAGGTCGCGGGTGATGACCCCGGTGAATCCGGCTTCGTTGAGCATCATCAGGGCGATCTGGCTGTCACGTCCCAATGGCGCGAGAATGATCGCGCGCTCGGACTTTGCGACCTGAGCCGTCACGGGGCTTCGTCCCCGAGTAACGGCTTGCGGGCGCCCATGTAGGTAGGTACGCCGCGCAGAACACCCTGGAAAGCATCGAGCGGCTCGCCGATGGTCATGCCCTTGCCGCTGATACGGTATTCGCGGATGGTGGATTCGTGGCTGCCGGTGCGCTTCTTGATGATGGAGATCGCGCGGCGAACCTTGCCCAACGCTTCGAAATAGCGCAGCAGGATCACCGTGTCAGCCAGGTAGGTAATATCGACGGGGGCCTGCATGTCGCCTACCAGGCCGTGCTGGGCAACGGTCATGAACGTCGCGGCGCCCCGACGGTTGAGGTACAGCAACAACTCGTGCATGTGCAGGACCAGGGCATTTTCTTCCGGCATGGCGGCCTGATAGCCGTTGATGCTGTCGATGACCACTGTCTTGATTCCGCGTTCATCCACGCAACGGCGCACCCGGTGGGAAAATTCGCCGGGGGACAGCTCGGCCGCGTCGACCTGCTCGATCATCAGGTTGCCGGTGTCCTGCAGGGCCTTGAGGTCAATGCCCATGTTATTCATGCGCTCGAACAACAGCCCCAGTTCTTCGTCGAAGATAAACAGCGCGGCCTTTTCCCCGCGCAGCACAGCCGCTGCCGCAAAGATCATCGAAATCAGCGATTTGCCCGTACCGGCGGGGCCAAGGATGAGGGTGCTGGAGCCGGTTTCGATGCCGCCGCCGAGCAGGGCATCAAGCTCTTTAATGCTGCTGGTCATTTGGGTGCGGATGTACTTGCCGCGGTGTTCGGCCGCCACCAGACGGGGGAAGACATGCACGCCGTCACCCATGATGGTGAAGTCGTGGAAACCTCCGCGGTACTTCTGGCCGCGGTATTTCACCACACGAATGCGCCGGCGTTCGGCGCCGTAGTTGGGCGTCAACTCTTCCAGGCGAATGACCCCGTGCGCGACGCTGTGCACGGTCTTGTCCAGGGATTCGGTAGTGAGGTCATCCAGCAGCACTACGGTGGCGTCGTAGCGCACGAAGTAATGCTTGATGGCGAGGATCTGCCGACGATAGCGCAGCGAGCTCTGGGCCAGCAGACGGATCTCGGAGAGGCTGTCCAGTACAACGCGGGTCGGCTTGACGCGCTCGACCACTTCAAAAATCTGCCGGGTCGCTTCGCCAAGCTCCAGGTCGGAGGAATACAGCAGGCTTTGCTGATGTTCGGCGTTGAGCAGGCTTTCCGGAGGTGTCAGCTCGAAGATGTGGATGTTTTCGTCCAGTTCCCAACCGTGGGACAACGCGCCCTGACGCAACTCTCGTTCGGTTTCCGAAAGTGTGATGTACAACGAGCGCTCGCCGGCTCGAGCGCCGGCCATCAAAAAATGCAAAGCAACGGTGGTTTTGCCAGTACCGGGTTCACCCTCCAGCAAAAAAACGTGTCCGCGGGACAAGCCACCGGCCAGGATGTCATCCAGACCTTCGATACCGGTAGCGGCCTTTGCGCTGAACAACTCGTTAGATGTAGACAAAAAAAGCCCTCTCATGACTAGGGGAAGCGAGGCCGCAGGCCTGAAATGCCTGCTCGGACTGCCTGATCACTTGACCTTGTGCCATCACGGCGGTTCCACACTATTTGCGGTTTTGGCGTATTTTGGGCTTTAACGAGTTGTGGGTTATTCAGGATTTAGGGCTTTGGCACGTTGTTGGGTATGCAGGGTTGTGAGAGCAAAGCTAACGTTGCTTCTACTGGACCCGACTTGCCTCAAAGCCCCTGCTGCAACGCCGGATCATCCGGGTTCATCTGCTCAAGCTGAGCCAGCAGAATCTGCACATTCTGCAACTGCCCGCTTTCCTTCCAGTAATTGATCAACAACACCCGGGCCCGACGATCGGCGGGATTGCGCTCGACTATTTCCTGCAACTGCTTCTGCGCCGCTTCCAGTTCCTGCTCATCGTGCAACGTGGTAGCCAGGTCGTAGCGGTAGTCCTTGTTATCCGGTTCCAGCTCTACCGCCTTGGCCAAACCCAGAACGGCATATTCACTCTGCCCGTGATGCAGCAACCACATTCCGAGGGCATGCTGCAGGTAAGCCGAATCCGGCTGGGCTTTCAACTGCTTGGCCAACAGCAGCCGGGCGGCGTCGCTCTGGCCTTGCCTGTCCAGTACGTCGATTTGCATCACCAGCGCCGGCAGATTGGTGGGGGCCAGTTGCAGAGCGTTCTCCAGCGCCTGCTGCGCCTCCTTCAGGTCACCGTTATGCAGATGAAGCAGAGCTAGCTGGTAATAATTGTCAGCGCTGGGCGGTTGCGCCTGCAGATCCTTCTCCCAGACATCGATGGCCTGCTCCAGCGGCCCGAAATACAAGCCAAGCTCATCCGGGGACAGGCCGAGCAAGGCATTTACCGCGGCATAACGCACCTGCTGTTCGCGGTCATCGAGCAATGGCCCGATCAACAGGCTGCGCTGGCCATTGGGCACCAGGGCGCTGATGCTCTTGATGGCAGCCACACGCACCTTCGCCGATTCGTGTTGCAAGTCGGCATCCGCCAGTTTGAGGGCGACCGAGCTTGGGTAGTTAGGCAGTTCGGCGTGCAGCCAGATTCGTCGTTTATCGGAGATGTCGGGGCGCGCCAGTTGTTGATAGAGCACCCGCGCAGCGCCGGGTTTGCCGGCTCGGGCCTGCTCCAGCGCTTCGCTGTAACCCCGCTTGATCGCAGGCGGGACGTCGGGGGTGGTGCTGCGCAGGAAGAACCAGGCCAGCACAACGGCGAACAGCGCGCAGAGGCTGATGATCAGGTAGCGGCGTGACTGGGGCATGCAGGAATCCATTGCTGACAAGCTTGTGCAAAGCCGTCAGCTTCGGTCAGGCAGGGCCTGGAGTCAAACCCTGACGCGTGCTAATGAAATGCATCGACAGACTGCCCCCAGTGACTACGCTTGCAGGGACAATACTGGTCGAGCGCATCCATGCAGCCGCTGCTTCAATATTTCAAGGCAATGTTCAACCCCGGGCCAGGGGTGTTGGTGTTCGCCTTGAGAACCATCGCCGCCGGCCTGCTCACGCTGTACCTGGCGTTCCTGTTCGACCTGGACCAGCCAAAATGGTCGATCATGGCGGTGGTCATCGTCAGCCAACCCCTGGGCGGCATGACCCTGGCGCGCAGTTTCGGCCAGGTCATCGGTACCACCCTGGGCGCCGTGGTCGCCGTGCTGATCATGGCGATTTTCCCCCAGGCGCCGCTGCCATTCATTCTGACCCTGGCCTTGTGGCTGGCCCTGTGCACCGCAGGGGGGACGTTGTTGCGCTACACCAGTTCCCAGGCCTTCGTGCTCAGCGGTTACACCGCGGTGGTAGTGGCCTTGCTCGCCGTACCCGAGCCGGATGGCATCTTCCTGCTGGCGGTAACCCGTGTCACCGAGACCTTGCTGGCGGTGGCGTGTGTCTGCGTGGTGAGCCTGCTCACGGCGCGCCCGGAGTCAGTCGCCCGGGATTACTTCACCCGGATCGACCAGGTCATCAAGATGCTCGCCACCCACGCCGCCGCTGTTATCCGCACCGAGGAAAGCGAGGACGATTTCCATCGTCGGCAAATGCAGTTGTTGGGCGAAATCAGCGCCCTGGAAGGCGTGCGGCGTCATCTGTATTTCGACGCGCCGCGGCTGCGCAGTGCCAACGCCCTGGTGCAACTGCTGGGTAACCAGCTGGTGCTGCTGACGTCACGCCTGACTGCTCTGCGGCACCAGCGGCTGCTGCTGACCGAACGTTGGGAGGGCGAATTGCCGGAAGAAATACTGCAGATTCGCGCCGAAGAACTGACATTCCTCGACGAACTTGCTTTGCAGGGCCGTTCGCTCGCGGCCGAGTCTCGCCAGCATTTCATCTTGTTGCAGCACCGCTTCGATGAGCTTGCCTATCGCGCCGAGCAACTGACCGAGGCCATGCCGGCGACGTTGCGCTCGCTGGCCTGGTCGCTGCGCTGGGAACAGGCACGCCTGCTTGAGCAGCTGGGGCAGATTCTGGAGCTCAGCGATGCGATTCAGGAGGAGCGCCGCGCCAGCTCGGTGTTCCGCGGGCAGAATAACCCGTTGCACCTGGATTTCACCCTGGCGGCCATGAACGCGGTGCGGGCCTTTACAGCGTTGGTGGTGGCCGGTCTGATCTGGATCGAGACGGGTTGGGACGGCGCCCGCGGAGGGATGGTGCTGGTCGGCATTCTCTGCTCATTGATGGCGACATTCCCGCGGCCGCTGTTGGCCGCGCAGAGTTATGCCCGAGGGCTGGGATTGGCACTGGTGGTGTCAGCGCTGTATCAGTTCATGCTGGTGCCGATGATCAGTGACTTCGAAATGCTCGCGCTGTTGCTGGTGCCCTTGCTGTATGCCGTGGCGGTGGGTTTGGCCAGCCCGCCCACTACCGGCACCGGGATCGGCCTGGGGTTATCCACCTTCCTTCTGCTGGGGCCGCAGAACGCGGGGATCGGCCAGAATACGGCCATCCAGTGGTTCGAATTTGCTGGCGCGTACATGTGCGCCACGGCGCTGGCATTGAGTGTCTATGCGCTGATTTTTCCCTTCCGGCCAGCCTTGCGCATCCGCCGGCTGTACTTAGAGAATCGGGCGCAGGTGTATGCCTTGTTGAAGGCCGCGGCCAGCGACGAACAGCAATTCGCCTTCGAGAGCCGCATGGTCGACAGGGTCACCATGATGCTGGGGCTGCTGCCCGCCGCGAGCGACAAAGACTCCAGGGCATTTTTCGAGTTCAGCCTGGGCTGCATGGCGTTAGGCGTGGCATTGAACCAGCTGCGACAGCAGGGGCAGGGCAACAGTTTGCTGGACGAAGAAGTGCAAAGTCGCTTGCTGGCCACCGTGCGCGAGACCGGGCGGCTGATCGCAGGGCGCCAGGGTATTGAACTGACTGCCGTGCTCGGTAGCCTGCACCAACTCGGTGATTATCTGGACACTCTGCATTCGGGTGCCCATGAACATTTGTGGAGCGTGTTCCGTATGCGCGTTGCGCTGTTGATTGTGGTGTCGTTCCTGGAGCGCCACTCGGCGCATTTTCAAACGGTGGACGTGGAAGGAGTAGCTGATTTTGCCCATTGATCTGGAAGTAGGCGGCGTCTATCTGCCGCCAATCGCCCAGGCCCTGCTGCTGGCCCTGCCGGTTTTTCTTGCCTTGGACTGGGCCCTGCGGCGCATGGGGGTGCTGCGCTTTGTCTGGCACGAGGCGCTGTTCGAAGGCGCATTGTACGTGTGCGTGTGTGCCGCCCTGATACTGGTGATGGGAGCCTGACACCTTGAAAAAATTACTGCCCCGTCTAACCACCCTCGCCGTAGTGCTGCTGGCCTTCTTACTCGGCTGGTTTGCCTGGAATCACTACACGCGTGCGCCCTGGACCCGTGACGCGCGGGTGCGTGCCGACGTGGTCACCTTGTCGGCCGACGTAGCAGGGCGCATCGTCAGCCTTGGCGTGCAGGACAATCAACATGTTGCCAAGGGCCAGCTGCTGCTGGAGATCGACCCGGCGCGATACACCCTGGCCGTTGAACATGCCAGGCGTGCGGTAGAAGTATCCAAGGCCACCCTGGGGCAATCCGAGGCGGCGATCGTGTCCAGCGAGGCATTGCTCAAGCAGCGTGAGAGTGAGGAAAGACGCCGGCGCAAGCTCAAGGAAGGGTTCGCGATCTCGGGTGAGGAGTGGGAGAAATCCAGTACCGAGGTGGCGGTGGCCAAGGCCGAGCTGCTGCGCAACCAGGCTAACCTGGGCTTGGCCCAGGCCAATGTGCAACTGGCAATTGCGGCGCTGACCCAGGCCGAACTCGACCTGCAACGCACCCGCGTGGTGGCACCGGTGAGTGGCTATGTGACCAACCTGCTGACCCGCGAGGGTGACTATGCCCCGGCGGGCGGCGCGTTACTGGCGCTGGTGGACAGCGATTCCTTTTATGTCGCGGGTTATTTCGAGGAAACCAAATTGCCGCGCATCCAGGAGGGCGACCCCGTGAAGATCGAATTGATGAGCGGCGAGACCTTCGCTGGCACGGTGCAAAGCATCGCCTTCGCCATCGCCGACCGGGAAAACCTGCCAGGTGGGCGTCTGCTGGCCAACATCAACCCGAGTTACACCTGGGTAAAACTGGCACAGCGGGTGCCGGTGCGCATAGGGATTGATCCTGCCTATGCGGCAAAAAACCGCCTCCGGGCGGGGACAACCGCGACCGTGACCGTGCTGGAGAACACCCGACAACAGGCGCGATAAAAGCTTGCGCAATTGATGGGTGGGCCGCCTTGAGTGTGCCTCCCACCTACCTGCCAAACGCGCAAAAAAAACCCCACGACCGGATGAGGCGCGGGGTTAAACAATCGGTTGGTTGCGGCCAACCAAAGGGGCTCTTGAAGCGGTTACTGACTGGCGACCGTCTCCGGTGCCCAACCGCCGCCGAGGGCCTTGTAGATCGCGACGATGCCGCGATACAGATCGACCTCGGCCTGGGCCTGGGTATCTTCTGCTGCCAGGCGCTCACGCTGCGCGTCGAGCAGCACGAGGAAGTCGGCCGTGCCTTCGCGGTAACGGATTTGCGCCAGGTCGGCGGCCGCACGGCTTGATTCACTCTGACGAATCAACGAAATCAGGCGCTGTTGGCGTTTGCCATAGTCGCTGAACGCATTTTCCGATTCTTCCAGTGCCAGCAGCACCTGCTGTTCATAGGTCGCCAGCGCGCCTTCGGCATCAGCATCGGCACCGCGCAAACGGGCGCGCACGCTGCCCAGGTCGAACGCCGCCCAGGTAATACTTGGGCCCAGCGCCCAGGCGTTGGCCGCTGCGGAGCCGATCTGCGAACCACGCCCGGCGGTAAAGCCAAGGAAGCCGCTCAGACTGACCCGGGGGAACAGATCGGCCTTGGCCACGCCAATCCGCGCAGTGGCCGACGCCAGCCGGCGCTCGGCACTCAGGATGTCGGGACGGCGTTGCAACAGCTCTCCCGGATCACCGATCGGCAAAGCCTTGGCGATGGCGGGCAGATCTTTGGGGCCTAGATCGACACTCAATTTGTCCGGGCGCTCCCCGAGGAGAGTGGCAATGCGGTTTTTCTGCCGCACCTGCTCGGCTTGCAACTGCGGCACGCTGGCTTCAACCGATGCCAGGCGTGCATCGGCCCTCTCGACATCAAGCTGATCACCGACGCCGGCATCACGCAGGCTGATGGTGATCTTGCGCGACTCTTGCTGATTGTTCAGGTTGGCCAGGGCTATCTTTTCTCGCAGCTGTGCGCCGCGCAGCTGACCGTAGGAATCGACCAGCTCGGCAATCATGGTGACTTGCAGCTGGTACAGATCGGCCTCGATCCCTTGCTGTTCAGCATCGGCCGACTCCAGGTTGCGCTGGATGCGGCCAAACAGATCAATCTCCCAGGCCATGTCCAGGCCCAGGTCGTAACGTTCGCTGTTGACCCGGCTGGTGGTCTGGCCTGGAATCTGCCCCTTGCCAAGGTCGCTGCTGGCGCGGCTGGTGATGGTGGGCATGGCGTCATTGCTGACATCGTCACGAATCGCCCGGGCGGCTTTCCAGCGCGCAAAAGCCACTCGCAAGTCGCGGTTGCCTTGCAGCGACTGGACCACCAACTGGTTGAGGGTCGGATCTTCAAATTGCTGCCACCAGATGCCTTCGAAACGCGAGCGGTCGAAGTTTTTCTGGCCGCCAGTACCTTCGGTCGCCGCCGTGATATGGGCCGGCTCCGTCGCAGGCGTCTGATAGTCCGGGCCTACGGCGCAGGCGCTCAGGGCCAGCACCAGCAGGCTCGGCAGGAAGGCTTTCAGGCTCATTGTTGCGCCTCCAGTTTCAGGGCCTTGGCCGCTTTGCGTTGTTCGCCGCGCTCCACGAAATTACGAATCAGCACATAGAACACCGGCGTCAGCAACAGGCCGAAGAAGGTCACCCCAAGCATCCCGGAGAACACCGCGACACCCATGGCGTGTCGCATTTCGGCGCCAGCACCACTGGAGAACACCAGCGGTACCACACCCATGATGAACGCAAAGGAGGTCATCAGGATCGGCCGCAGACGCAGGCGGCAGGCTTCGAGCACCGCCGCCAGCGGGCTCATGCCTTCCTCCTGTTTATCCTTGGCAAACTCGACGATCAGAATCGCGTTCTTACAGGCAAGCCCCACCAACACTATCAAGCCGATCTGGGTAAAGATGTTGTTGTCGCCGCCGGAGGCAATCACACCGACAATCGCCGACAGCAGGGTCATTGGCACGATCAGAATCACCGCCAGAGGCAGGCTCCAGCTTTCGTACTGCGCCGCCAGTACCAGGAACGCCAGCAGTACGCACAGTGGGAACACGAACAGCGCGGTGTTGCCGGACAGAATCTGCTGGTAGGTCAGGTCGGTCCATTCGTACGTCATGCCGTTCGGAAGTTCTTCCTTGAGCAGTTTTTCGATGGCTTTTTCCGCTTGTCCGGAGCTGTAGCCCGGGGCTGCCGCACCGTTGATCTCAGCGGTAATGAAGCCGTTGTAGTGCATGACGCGGTCCGGCCCCGAGGTGTCGCTGACCTTGATGAAGGTCGCCAGCGGGATCATTTCACCCCTGTTGTTACGCACTTTGAGCTGGCCGATCTGATCCGGTTCGAGGCGGAACTGCTGTTCGGCCTGGACGTTGACCTGATAGGTGCGACCAAAGCGGTTGAAGTCGTTGGCATACAACGAACCCAGGTAGATCTGCAGGGTGTCGAAGATGTCACTGACCGCCACGCCGTGGGTCTTGGCTTTTTCCCGGTCGATGGCTGCATCGACTTGCGGCACGTTCACGGTGTAGCTGGTGAACAGGCCGGCCAGTTCCGGCACGTTGTGGCTCTTGTTGATGATGTTCATGGTTTCCTTGTACAGCTCGTCGTAGCCCAGGTTGCCCCGGTCTTCGATTTGCAGGCGGAAACCGCCAATGGTGCCCAGGCCTTGTACCGGTGGCGGCGGGAAGATCGCCATGTAGGCTTCCTGGATCCCGGCGAACTGGCCGTTCAAAGCACCGGCGATGGCGCCGGCAGACATGCTTGGGTCCTTGCGCTCGTCGAACGGTTTGAGCGTGACGAACACAATGCCGGCGTTCGGGCTGTTGGTGAAACCATTGATCGACAGGCCAGGGAAGGCAACCGCACTGTCCACGCCAGGCTGTTTCAGGGCCAGATCGGACATGCGCTTGATCACGTCTTCAGTGCGATCCAGGCTCGCCGCATCCGGCAGTTGTGCAAATGCCACCAGGTACTGCTTGTCCTGGCCGGGTACGAAACCGGTCGGCGTGTTGGCGAAACCGAAGAACGTCAGCACCATCAGGCCGGCGTACAGGATCAGGGCAATACCGCTGCTGCGGATAACCCGCGCCACTGTGCCGACATACCCATGGCTGGCCTTGTCGAAGAAGCGGTTGAATGGACGGAACAACCAGCCACCGAACAACTTGTCGAGACCCCGGGAGAAGCGGTCTTTGGGTGCGTCATGGCTCTTGAGCAATACCGCCGCCAGCGCCGGCGACAGGGTCAGCGAGTTAAACGCCGAGATCACCGTCGAGATCGCAATGGTCAGGGCGAACTGTTTATAGAACTGCCCGGTGAGGCCGGAAATGAATGCCGCCGGAATAAACACCGCACACAACACCAGTGCCGTGGCGATGATCGGCCCGGTCACTTCGCGCATGGCACGCTTGGTGGCCTCGACGGGGGTCAGCCCCAGTCCGATATTTCGCTCGACGTTCTCCACCACCACGATGGCGTCGTCCACCACGATACCAATGGCCAGCACCAACCCGAACAACGACAGGGCGTTGAGCGAGAAGCCGAATAAATGCATGACCGCAAAGGTACCGATCAGCGATACCGGCACCGCCACCAACGGAATGATCGAGGCGCGCCAGGTTTGCAGGAACAGGATCACCACCAATACGACCAGGATCAGTGCTTCGAACAGGGTGTGAACCACCGCCTCGATGGAGCCTCGCACGAAGATCGTCGGGTCATAGACGATGCTGAAGTCCATGCCTTCCGGGAAGTTTTTCTTCAGCTCCGCCATCTTGTCGCGGACCTGGTTGGAGATTTCGATGGCGTTGGAACCAGGACGCTGGAAAATCGGAATCGCTACTGCCGGTTGATTGTTCAGCAGTGAACGCAGGGCGTACTGGCTGGAACCCAATTCAACCCGGGCGATGTCCTTGAGGCGGGTGATCTCACCGTTGTCCCCGGAGCGAATGATGATGTTCTCGAACTCTTCCTCGGACACCAGGCGACCCTGGGTATTGACCGACAACTGGAACGCCGTGGCATTCGGTGCGGGCGGGGCGCCCAGGGCACCGGCTGCCACCTGGCGGTTCTGCTCGCGAATGGCGGTAACCACATCGGTGGCCGTGAGGTTGCGCGAAGCCGTCTTGTTCGGATCGAGCCAGACCCGCAGCGAGTAGTCGCCCATGCCGAACAGCTGCACATCACCCACACCGCCCAGGCGCGCCAGCTCATCCTTGATGTTGAGCAGGGCATAGTTGGACAGGTACAGCATGTCGTAGCGTTTGTCCGGCGAGGTCAAGTGCACGACCATCGTCAGGTCGGGTGAAGCCTTGTCTACGGTGATACCAATGCGCGTCACTTCCTCGGGAAGTTTGGGCTCGGTACGGGTGACGCGGTTCTGCACCTGCACCTGCGCATTATCCAGGTCGGTACCCAGGGCGAAGGTGATGGTCAGGGTGATCTTGCCATCGGCGGTCGACTGCGAGGACATGTACAGCATGTTCTCGACGCCGGTGATGGCTTGCTCCAGGGGAGCCGCCACGGTCTCACCGATGACTTTGGGGTTGGCACCAGGGAAGTTGGCGCGCACCACGACGGTCGGCGGTACCACTTCCGGGTATTCGCTGATGGGCAACTGGAACAGCGAGATCGCACCGGCAATCAGGATCAGCAGCGACAAAACCGCTGCGAAAATCGGCCGGGATATGAAGAATTGGGAAAAATTCATCGGAGTTGTCGTCCCTTAACCGCGTGGAGTCGCGGCAGCCACTTTCACAACCGAGCCCGGCGCGACCTTGGCAGGTGCGACTTGTGGCAGGTTGCTGGCTTCCAGCGCTTGTCGTTGTTGGGCGAGTGCCGCGAGGGTTTGCTCGCTGGCCATCGGAATCACTTCAGGGGTGACCGGTGAGCCGGGACGTACACGTTGCAGGCCCTTGACGATCACCGTGTCATCTTTGCTCAGGCCGCTGCGCACGATGCGCAACCCTTCGATCTTCGGCCCCAGCTCGACCGCGCGGTAAGCGGTGTTGTTGTCGCCATCCATCACCAGCACGAACTTCTTGCCCAGGTCAGTACCGACCGCTTCATCGTTGATCAACACGGCGGAGTAGGTGCCGCTGCCGACCAGTTTCAGCCGCGCATAAAGGCCTGGGGTGTAGGCGCCGTCAGTGTTGTCGAATACCGCGCGACCACGGATGGTGCCGGTTTTCGGGTTGACCTGGTTGTCGACAAAGTTCATTACACCCTGATGCGGGTTGCCGTCTTCGTTGGACAGGCCCAGGTACACCGGAGTGGTTGCACCGCGTTTGCCCTGGCGCGCCAGCTGGGTGTACTTGAGGAACACGCGCTCGTCGGCGTCGAAGTAGGCATAGACCTTATCGGTGGAAACCACGCTGGTCAGCGCCGTGGTGTCGGCCGTCACCAGGTTGCCGGCGGTGATCTCCGCACGGCTGACGCGACCGCTGATGGGCGCGGTGACTCGGGTGAAGCTCAGGTTCAGTTTCGCCAGGTCGAGTTGCGCTTGCAGAGCGCCGACGGCTGCGCGGGCTTCTTGCGAAGCACTGGTGCGCGAATCGGCCAGCTCTGCGGAAATCGCATTGCTGCTGCGCAGGCGTTCACCGCGCTGGGCTTCGTTTTCACTGCGGGTGGCGTTGGCGCGCGATTGCGCAACCAGGGCTTCGAGGCGGCGGACCTCTGCCTGGAACGGACGCGGGTCGATCTGGAACAGCAGGTCACCTTTCTTGACAAGCGCGCCTTCAGTGAAGGCTACTTCATCGATCTGCCCGGAAACCCGCGGACGAATTTCCACGGTCTCCGGCGCTTCGAGGCGCCCGGTGAATTCGTCCCATTCGTTGACTGGCTGTTCCAGCACCTTGGCCACGCTGACCTTGGCAGCTGGCATGGCGGCCGCTGTCTCCGGCGTCTTGCCGCAGGCGCTCATCACCAGTACGGCCAGCATGGCCAACGGGAAGCGCAAATGTTTGAGTGACTGTTCCATGGATGCATCCGCCAATGTATTAAGAATGGACGGATGATGATCGGCGGGGTTGTATCGCACGAATCGAATGAAGCGAAGGTAACTATCATTCGGAATGATATAAGAATCAATTCAGCCCCCTAGCATGCGCCTTTCGTTAGGGGGCTATCAACATGCTTGATGGTAATTGTTTGTTGCGGGACGTGTAAGGATTGGTCTCTGCCCGACAATGAGTCGGTAGTCGTGGGTCGGGCGAAGGCCGTCTTGCTTTTTGCCGCTCATCTAAACCGGCTTTCGGCCTTTAATGCCCCGGTAGCTCAAGACTGTCCGGATCCCCGAAAAACATCTGGATGCGCGAGCGCAACCAGCGTTCTCCAGGATCGTTGTCCTGCGAGCCACGCCAGGCCATGTGCAGCTCGAAACTGCGCACTGGCAAAGGCGGGTCCTCGGCGCGCACGCCGCCGGCGGCAGTCAGAGCGTCGGCGGTGTAATCGGGCACGGTGGCGACAATATCCGTCCCGGACAGCAACGTGCTCAAGCCGTTGAACTGCGGTACCGCGAGCACGACGTGGCGCTTGCGCCCGAGTTTTTCCAGCTCTTCATCGATAAACCCGCTCAGGTCGCCGGCGAACGACACCAGCGCATGGGGGCGGGCGCAGAAGTCGTCCAGGCTCAGGGGGCCCGGCACCGTATCGGCACGCAGCAATTTGGGCATGCTGCGGCGCAGCACCTTGCGTTTGGCGTTGGCCGGCAGGTCGGCGGTGTAGCTGACGCCGATGGAGATCTCGCCCGAAGCCAGCAAGGCCGGCATCAGGATGTAGTTGGCGCGGCGCACTACCAGCACGATCCCTGGGGATTCGGCGCGCAGGCGCTTGAGCAGCATCGGCAGCAGGGCAAATTCGACATCGTCCGACAGCCCGATGCGAAATACCGCCGTGCTGGTGGCTGGGTCGAATTCTGCTGCGCGGCTGACGGCCGTGGAAATCGAATCCAGTGCCGGGGAGAGCAGGGCAAAGATCTCCACTGCCCGTGCGGAAGGCTCCATGCTGCGTCCGGTGCGCACGAACAACGGATCATCGAACAGCCCACGCAGGCGCGAGAGCGCGGCGCTGATCGCGGGCTGGCCAAGGAACAATTTCTCCGCAGCGCGGGTCACACTGCGCTCGTGCATGAGTGTTTCGAATACGATCAACAGGTTCAGGTCGACACGACGCAGGTCATTACGATTCATCTGGAGTCCTGGCAGAGTCAAGGCTTGACGGGGGCGGTCATATGAGAACAATGACCGGCATGAATCTTACGGGGAAAGGCTGGTACTCTGCACCGAATAATTCATTTTTACCGATGCAGTTCGCCCATGTCCTGGCCAACCGTTGATCCTTTCGAGGGTGCGGAATCAATGACAGGCATGTCGACTATTAATAGCCACTGATAGTCTTGGCTACAAAGCCCATATAGAGTTCGGGGCATTAGAGGTTTCTTTGACGAGGTTTGCGATGTCACGCACGATCCGTTTTCACAAGTTTGGTCCGGCCGAGGTGCTCAAATGCGAAGAGCATGCGGCTGCTTTGCCCGCACCGGGCGAAGTGCAGGTGCGCGTCGAGGCGATTGGCATCAGCTGGTACGACATTCTCTGGCGCCAGAACCTGGCTCCCTCTCATGCTCGCCTGCCTTCGGGCCTGGGGCATGAAATGTCTGGCGTGGTCACGGCGCTCGGAGAGGGCGTCGACGATCTGGAAGTGGGCGACAAGGTTGCCAGCTTCCCGGCGCAGAGCCCGAATGATTACCCGGTGTACGGCGAACAGATTGTACTGCCACGCACTGCGCTGACCCGTTACCCGGATGTACTCAGCCCGGTTGAAGCCAGCGTGCACTACACGCCGCTGTTGATCGCCTATTTTGCTTATGTCGACCTGGCACGGGTCAAACCCGGCCAGTTCGCCCTGGTCACTGACGCCAGCCACTGTGCCGGTCCGTCTTTTGTGCAACTGGGCAAGGCGTTGGGCGTACGGGTTATCGCGGCGACGAAGAATGCCGAAGAGCGGGAAAACCTGCTGTCCCTCGGGGCGGAAAAAGTCATCGTCACCGAGGAACAGGATCTGCTGATGCAGATCAACAAGATCACCGATAACCGTGGCGTTGACGTGGTGTTCGATGGCTTGGGTGGCCCGCAGATGTCAATGCTCGGCGATGTCCTTGCACCCCGTGGCAGCCTGGTGCTGTACGGTCTGCAAGGGGGCAACCAGACGCCGTTCCCGGCCTGTGCAGCGTTCCAGAAGAACATTCAGTTCTTCGTCCACTGCATCGGTAACTTCACCGGCAAGCCGGAACTGGGCATCGTCCAGGACAAGGTGTCGCTGCAGCGTGCCCTGCGCGATATCAACCAGCTGACGGCGGACCGCGTGCTGCTGCCACTCAAGACTCGGGTGTTCCCGTTTGCCGAGTTCGTCGAAGCCCACCGCTACATGGACGAATGCCCATGCCGCGAACGGGTCGCGCTTCAAGTCGAACCGGCCTGACGTCCCCCCCCTGAAAAAGTCCGTGACCCACACGGACTTTTTTGTTTTCGGGTTTTAAACAAACCTCCTGTTTCTCTTCCGGGCAACCTGTTCAGCAACTGAACTGGTTTTTCCCCACCATCTGTATCTTCTAATCAGCCAGTAAGCCTTGATAATTGAACGATTGCTTTCATCTCAAGGAATGTGTCATGACTGAGTGTCAAGTTGTTACTTTTCAGTACAGTCCGTTGATATGCGCCAAACAATCTGTTGATCGTCTTTCAGTGATCAAAAACGCACTTGTAGCTTTATTCCTAAATTCTCGTAGTAATTATCTGTCAGACATTGTGGGATATTTCCTAGGACGCAGAGTAAGCCTTCTAACTCAAGGCTTTTGAGCGGATTCTTTGAAACTATCGGTGATGAAGCCTTGGGCGCGGCTCATTTATTTCAAATAATGTCTTGTTCCTTTAAGTGCTAGCATTTGGTAATAAATCTCCGTCGTCAGAATGGAACGGGCAAAGCGCTGCGTAAAAATTATTTGCGCGGGTCGTGATATCGATTTTCCAGCACCAGGTATATAAATATGACCAGCATCCATGATCAAGCCATGAACCATGTCTACCAACAGATATTGCAACGGCTACTGGGTTTTTTCTCTCGCGCCGAACGCACGGCGTTACAGCTGTTAATTCAGCGCCTGGTAGTTGCCGCAGGTGGCATGGAGCGCCTTGCCGATTACAAGGTATTGGCGATTCAGACCGGGTCCCGGGACAGTTGTTACACCCTGGCGCTGTTGCGTGCAGCACAGTTGAGCATCGCCGGCCGGGCACCGGCCACCTTCCAGCTGCGTGTCGCGTCGTTGCAGCAGAGCGGCGTCAGCGCCACGGCGCTGGAGAACATCCACAACAGTTACAGCGCTTTGTTTCTTTATGACGACCCGCGGGTCGAAGTGCTGAGGGTCGACAATCGCGAGGTGCTGCCGTTCACCCAGCCAGCGCCGATATCCGAGGCCGGCCGCGAGGTCAGCCGCCTGAACCTGCTGATGGTCGGACATCGCCGCGACAGCGATGATGCGCTTGATCTCTGGGACAACGGATTTCTCGCCACGGGCGAGTTCTATGGCCAGATCGCGCGGTGGGATGGTGGGGTAGACGCCTTGGTCAGTAGCGAGACACCACGCCAGCAGAAGCAATTTTTGTACGGCTTCAGGCGGGCGACCGCCAAGGCCGGCCTCCTGCCGTCGCGATACACTGAACACGGCTACGAAGATCTGTTCACGCTGCTCGATGAGCTCGGCCCGGAATACTATCAGGGGTTTGAGCCCGAGCTCATGCAGCCGCACTGGCGTCCCGCTGAACTGTTCGAAACCTGCCGGCGCGCGACCTTCATCGACATACACGACATGCTGGTCAGCAATCTTGAGCAGCGCTGGCCGCTGCTGACCGAATTCCTGGGCTTCCAGCCCGACGGACTGATGGCCTACGCGAGCGATAATGAGCTCGTCAGCCTTGAACTGAGCGCTCATGTACGCGGTTTGCAGGCCTGTTTCATGCACGGCGACAGCTATGAATCCGGGGTCGCCGAGTTCTTCCAGCGAGCACTGGTCATGATGCGCCGCAAGCAGCTATCGGATGGCTTGTGCCAGCAGGCTGCGCAAGTGTTTGGCCAAATCACCACGGATGCCGAACAGCGTGCCCTGGGCACTGCATATGCGCAGAAGAATCTTGGCCTGAGCGAAGCGCAGCTGGTGTGCCTGCTGTTCGCGCCTTTCGTCGACAAGGGCGCGAGGCTGGAGGGTTTCCTGCGCCGGTGCCATCCCGGGATGCTGATCGCCGTGCCGGATTTGCACCGAGCCATGCAAGGCCACGCTGTGCCCGAGCAGATCCTGCAATGGATGGTGGATGTCAGCGGCTTGCCGCTCGCGTTGATTGGCAAGCTTTATCGCATGGAGCGGGCAGTTGAAGATGCACCAGGCGCGTCCTCGATCAGCTGCGATACGGGCAACACCCAAGCGAGTGACTGGTCAACGGGGCGTTGAATGGCGTGCGAGAAACCGGCTTCGCCTACCAGGCGGTTTACCGCTACCTGACCCAACTGATCAATGAGTCGGCCAGGGACGCCCGGGTGCGCCTCCCTTCCTTGCGCCAATTGGCCGACCGCTTGAGCGTCTCGATCTCGACCATCCAGTCTGCCTACTCGCTACTGGAGAAAGAGGGGCGGGTTTACTCCTTGGCCAAGTCGGGGTACTACGCAGTGCCGGTGTCGTCAATCGATACCCTGGGCGATGGTGACGATCTGCTGGAAACCGTTTACGTCAACGCCCGAAACCCGTCCATGCTGGTGCTCAGCGCCGACGAGCCGACCCTGTTGCAGCCCCTGGACAGCCCTTTGCTGCTGCTGGAGCGGGAACTGCTACGCCAGTACCCGCGGCAGCCGCAATCGTCAGCGCAGCCCTGCGGCGAACTGGAACTGCGGGCGGCACTGGCGGCGCGGTATACCACCTCGCCACAGCGCTGCTGGCACGCCGAAGACGTGTACATCGGCGCGGATCTGCGTGGCGTGCTGGAGATCCTCATCGAGGTGCTGAGCCTCAGGCATTCCACGGTCGTGGTGGAATCGCCTTGCGAGTGGCCCGTGCTGCGCCTGTTCGAGTCGGCCGACGTCAAGGTCGTTGAATTGGCCGTACAAGCCGATGGCGAGCTGGATGTCGACACGCTTGAAAGGGCGCTGCAGCTGAATCCGGTGCAACTGGTGCTGTTGTCCTCGCGGTTGAATATGCCCCGCGCCAGCCTGGCGTCCGAGGACAACCGGCGCGCCATTGCGCGGCTGCTGGAGCGGCATGCCTGCTGGGTCCTGGAAAATGACTGTCACGGCGAACTCGGCTTCGATCCGGACGGCCTGCGCTTTCGCGACCTGCTGGACCCTGATCGGCTGCTGGTCTATTCAACGTTTGAAAAAATCATCGGGCCTGAGGCGCCCTTTGGCTATGTGCTTTCGCGGCAACTGCGCATGCAGTTGCAACGGCAATTTCTGTTGCGCTCGTTCCGATTGTCGCCGATTCGCCAGAAAGCCATCGCACGCCTGTACATCAACGGGCGGATTGATCAGCACCTTCAGGTGTTGCGTCGCCTGCTCAAGGATCGCTCGGTACAGATGAGCCAGTTGCTGAACGAACGACTGGGCGATGCCCTGAGCTTTGTCGAGCCCCAGGGCGGCGCAACGATCTGGGTACGCTCATTGCGCCAGGTGGATGTGCGCCGGGTGTTCCAGCGCCTGCTGCAACACCAGGTATTGATTGCCCCCGGCGAGTTGTTCAGTTTGCAGGGACTGCATGCGCAGCACATGCGTCTGAGCCATACCTTCGGCGGCGATCATGACCTGTCGGCCGCCATCGGCTTGCTCGGTGACGCGTTGCGCCTGGAGTCGCTGGATTAAGCAAAGCAGCCGGTGTCGTGCACGTGGGGGATCGATCTGATCGCGTTGTGGTCAAACTGCCAGTAAACTGCGATCCAATTCCCGAACCAATTGATTCCAGAGGTTTTGCATGACACTCAATCCTTTTGCGGGCAAACCTGCACCGGCAGAACTGTTGGTCGATATCCCGCGACTGGTAACGGCCTACTACACTGGCCAGCCCGACGCCGCCATCTCCACCCAGCGCGTCGCGTTCGGCACCTCCGGGCACCGCGGCAGCTCGTTCGATTTGAGTTTCAACGAATGGCACGTCCTGGCGATCAGCCAGGCCATTTGCCTGTATCGCCAGGCGCAGGGCATCGACGGCCCGCTGTTCGTCGGGATCGATACCCATGCATTGTCCACTCCGGCGGGCGCCAGCGCCCTGGAAGTACTCGCCGCCAACGGCGTCACCGTAATGATTGCCGAGGGTGACGAATACACCCCAACGCCGGCCATCTCCCACGCCATCCTGTGCTACAACCGTGGCCGTACCTCGGGCCTGGCCGACGGCATCGTCATTACGCCGTCGCACAACCCGCCACAAAGCGGGGGCTACAAGTACAACCCCACCAATGGCGGCCCGGCTGACACCCACATCACCAAGTGGATCGAAGCCAAAGCCAATGAACTGCTGGGCAACAAGCTCGCCGGCGTCAAGCGCATCAGTTACGAGCAAGCCCTGAAGGCCGAGACCACCCATCGCCACGACTACCTCAATACCTATGTCGCCGACCTGATCAACGTGATCGATTTCGATGCCATTCGCGCCGCCAAGCTGCGCCTGGGTGTAGATCCGCTGGGTGGAGCAGGGGTGCGTTACTGGTCAGCGATCGCCGATCACTACCAACTCGACCTCGAAGTGGTCAACAAACAAGTGGATCCGACCTTCCGCTTCATGACGGTCGACTGGGATGGCCAGATTCGCATGGACCCCTCGTCCAGCCATGCCATGCAAGGCCTGATCGGCCTCAAGGAACGCTTCGACGTGGCATTCGCTTGCGATCCGGACCACGATCGCCACGGCATCGTCACGCCGTCGGGTGGTCTGTTGGCACCCAACAGCTACCTCGCTGTGTCGATAGATTACCTGTTCCAGAACCGTCCACTGTGGCGCGCCGACGCTGCCGTGGGCAAGACCGTGGTCAGCAGTGGCCTGATCGATCGAGTGGCCAAGCGCCTGGGTCGGCGATTGTATGAAGTGCCGGTCGGCTTCAAATGGTTTGCGGACGGCCTGTTTGACGGTTCCCTGGGCTTTGGCGGCGAAGAAAGCGCCGGTGCCTCGTTCCTGCGCAAGGACGGTGGCGTCTGGAGCACCGACAAGGACGGTCTGATCCCGGCATTGCTGGCTGCAGAGATGACCGCCCGCACTGGGCGTGATCCGAGCCAGGCTTATCGCGCCCTGACAGATGAGCTGGGCGAACCGTTCTCGGTACGGGTCGACGCCAAGGCCAACCCGGAACAGAAAGCCTTGTTGAGTAAATTGTCGCCTGACCAGGTGACATCGACCCAACTGGCTGGCGAAGCAATCCAGAGCATACTCAGCCACGCACCGGGGAACGACCAGGCCATCGGCGGACTGAAAGTCATGACCGAAAACGGCTGGTTCGCCGCGCGCCCGTCCGGCACCGAAGATATCTACAAGATCTACGCCGAGAGCTTCGTCAGTGACGAGCACCTCAAGCTGCTGGTTGCAGAAGCGCAGACACTGGTGGACGGCGCTATTTCCTCGAAGTAATCAGGATAGGGGCACGCAACAGCAAAAGGGGCGACCGTTGAGGTTCGCCCCTTTTTTGCCTTGATGGCTTTGCCGTTCAAGCCAGGTCTACCAGCACCACTTCACTGTCTTCAATGGCAGTCACTCGCAGCACCTGCTCGTCTGCAATCGCCACACCGTCTCGAGCTTGTGCCTGCAAGCCATTGACTTCAATACGGCCTGTAGCCGGAACCAGGTAGGCGCGGCGGCCGCTGTCGAGGCGATATTCAGCTGTTTCCCCAGCCTTGAGGTTGGCCGCGACCAGGCGGGCATCCGCACGAATCCGCAGGCTTTCATCATCTCCCGCCTTGCCGCTGGCCAGGGTTACAAAACCTTCGCGTTGCCCCTTGGGGAACGGCTTGGCGCCCCAGGAAGGCGCCGATCCAGCTTCATTGGGAATGATCCAGATCTGGAAAATCCGCGTCTCGGTCGCTTCCAGGTTGTACTCGCTGTGGGCAATCCCGGTGCCGGCGCTCATGACCTGAACGTCTCCGGCTTCGGTGCGCCCCTTGTTGCCAAGGTTGTCTTCGTGGGTAATTGCGCCTTCACGGACATAGGTAATAATCTCCATGTCCCGGTGCGGATGCTTCGGAAAACCGGTGCCCGAGGCAATCACGTCATCATTCCAGACCCGCAGATTGCCCCAGTTCATGCGCTTGGGGTCACGGTACTCGGCAAATGAAAAATGGTGATGTGCGTCCAGCCAGCCATGATGAGCGCCGCCAAGGGAGGTAAAGGGTCTGAGTTCAAGCATGATCGTCTCCTGCCAAAAGGTGATTTATGGCGATCATCATCCATCAGTCACACATCGATAAAAAGCGTAAATAATGCCTCAATATAATCGAATTGCTCGATGTGTTGATGGCAGGATTTCTTCCGCTCGGCTAGCGATTCAACGATGATCTAGACTCGGTACGACATTGTGCGCAAGCTTGCTGGCGCAATCTCGACGAAACCATAGCCCCTAATTTCCGTCGACCCGCTCGACAAGCACGAGTTGTCGTCCGGGATTCCGGAAGCAATTAATGGCTACTCGGGTGATCAGGCCCTGTGGATTTCATGAGCAGAATTCTGAAGAACTCTAAAGTGGGTATCCAGCGCGCGATGAATCCGTTGTGCTGGTACTTGGCGCGTTTAATTGCTGTCTGAAAGTTCCTACATTCTCTAAGTAACAACGATATCAGTTTATTTCTGGTGTTGACATCCAAAAACAATGCTGAAAGTATCGCTCCCGGCCAATGATCTACTCGCTGGAATAAATAATTTTATAATCACTCGAAAAGTCATCATGTTTCAATTTTTAGCTGTGCGCAGCGCACACATAGGCGCAGTTTTTTGCACTTCCGAAACGGATGTAGGATTTTACTTACGCTAAAAAATAGAAATCGAAACATCGAATAACTAATACCCACCGCAACTCAACCTGCGCCGGTTTCAAGCTGACTCTCATGAAGACTGCAGAAATTCTGAAGACGATCCTATGGTTTCGGACGCCTGAGCCTGAACGAAATCGAGGTGCACAGGCGGTCCACGCTGCCCGCTGGCAAGGATGGTGCAAGGCAGTCATCCATGATGCGCGAGTAGGTGGGAAAGGTCGGCTTCATATCAGAATCTTTGTAGCCCTCAAACGTGATATCACGTTGGCGCTGATGGCGATCGGATTGCATACCGCGGCGGCTTTTGGCGCCGCAATCACCCTTAAATCACTGCTGGCGCAACTCATGCAGGGTGCCTCGCCAGTCCTCTCGAACATCACGCAGGGCGCCACCTGCCTTGCGCTGACTTACTGCGCCTGGCTGGCACTCAACCATACGTTCTTTCTCGCTGAACTGGTCGGTGTCGGAAGTCGTTCTTATGTTGAACAACGGCTTTTACTCAAACGGGCTGCTGCACAGAGCGATGCTTTCCCGCTCAGCCTGACTACGTTGTTTGACCGCGAGGCGGCACGTGTCGAATCGTCATGGTCAGGGTTGGTCACGATCACCCTGGCGCTAGCAACTGTCATCTTCACGTCCACGTTTTTCTTTTTTGCTCTGGGTGTTAGTGCAGTGGCCGCCTTGGCCGTCATTGCCGGCAGTTCACTGACCGTGTTCTGGATTGCCCAACGACTGAGCATGACCTATGAACAGCTGTCGTTGAACTCCACTCAGCGCATAGAAATAGGGGCATTCGCGACAAAAAATCGGCGCCAGGCCTGCCTGAAAAACTGGAATGCCGAATTGATTCGCGACTATGCCGCCAAACGAAACCTTGAAGAAGCCTCCCTGAAAAAAGCCGCCCGTCTGGTAGCGGCCATCAGCCTGATCTCGACCATGACGCCCATCGCCGCACTGTTGAGTTCGGCCCTGTTGCAACTGATCTACCTGGGCCACGTCGATATGCCTGGTGTGCTTGCAGCCATCGCATTGATCGGTGGACTGAGATCGGTCGCCAATAATATTCCGGACATTGTGCAGAGCATCTCTCAAGGGTTTGTCGGTCACCAGCATATAGAGCAATACCTGGATGGCTGTGAGCCCGGCACTCCAACTTGCGCAATGATGGCGATGCCTTCTACGACGGCGAAACATATCGCTATCGTCGGTGCTACAGGCAGTGGCAAGACGTCAGTGCTAAGAAAATGTGCGCAACGTTTTCCTGAGACTACCGGCCAGTCGATTTTCATTCCGGACGAGCCATGGATATTTACCGGCGGTGTTGGCGAAAACCTGAGTCTCTATCGCCGGGACTGTACAGGCGAAGAAGTGCGAAATGCCATTGCCCTTGCACGCTTGCCCGAGCAGTTCCACCTCGATTACATCAACGAGCGGAACTCTGGCCCCAAGACACACTGGGACGTTTCCAGGGGGCAGGGAAAACGCGTCGAACTGGTTCGCGCTTTGGTGGCGCAGCCAGATCGGATCTTCATTGATCAACCCACCTCGGGGCTGGACGGAGCGCTAGCCGAAGGATTGTTGAGGTCACTGCTGCGAGGCCCGTGGCGCGACACCAAGGTGATGTTTGTCACAGATAGCCCGGAAGAAAAAGACGCAGCGGAGGAAGTCTGGACTGTTTCAGACGGCATAGTCACTGACGTCCAAATCCAATACGCTGCCGCGCGCGCTCGACTTACCGCCGCACCGGCTGTACGTCCTGTTTCTGTCCCGTCGGCGCCAGAGGCAGATCGCTCGACGGTAAAAGACCCGGCAGAGCAGTCTCACGTCAGTTCCAGGTCAATGACCAGCAGCCTGATGAGCTTCGGCATCGGGATCATTACGCTGATTGCCTTCACCCTCCTGGCGCTCAAAGAAGTGTTCACCATTGCCGGCGACTACCTGATCGCCAGCGGATATCTTAGTACTCACCTACATGCATCCTTGATCGGACTGGCCGGCGTTTTGCTGGTGAGTGCTTTACTGTCGATTTCCGGAGCGTTGATGACGGTCAAGAAAAGCGTTGAGGCAGCGTCGGCACATTGCATCCGCTACTTCTCCCATTTTATGGCCCCTGGCCTGGATGAGCGCCTATCCCGGGAAGTCAATCGCGACAGCCAAAACAAGCTGACATGGGATCAGCGGCGCGTCGATGAAGTATTGCCCGTCCTGTTGCTGGAAACCGTCAGCGCGGCAACTTTGCTGTCCGTCACCACGGGCTACGTCGTCCTGAACAACATCTACGTACTGTTTCCGTTCATTCTAATGGGCCTGTTTTACTGGCGGGGGGCAAGACGCTCCGGCGAGTTGTTGCAGAGGTCCAATACCCGGGAAATCGACGCGACTGCCGTGTTGTTTTCACGCGTTCAAGCGCTGAACTGGGATGGCGGCCGATTTGACGGCACCACAAATAACGCAAGCATCCTGGACTGGTTGAGCGCCAGCCTGGCAACTAGGGCTTTCGCTTCTTTGGATAACGCGGCGACGCGTCGCTGGTACAGCTACAAACTGGACTTGATGGGCTTTTTTTTCCTGTCCGGCATCGTGGCTTCAACGATTTACTTTCACGCCACCGGCACAGCCACCATGGCTAACGTGCTGGCGCTGAGCCTCTCCTACAGCCTGATTGCGATTTTTGCGCGCTTGGGCAGATGCGCTGTGGAACTGCGACAAGTCCTCGATAGCGCAGATCGACTGGTGGTGGCTGGTACCTTCCCGGCGACAGCGCCAAGACGCCAACAGGCTCGCGACAATGCGCCACTGGTGTCGTTTTCAAATGTCACGTTTGTTAACCAGCGCAGCGGAACCACAGTACTTGAACAATTCGACCAGGCGTTTCACGAGAGTGATGTGGTGGTGATCATGGGAGCCAGCGGTGTTGGCAAATCAACCTTTGCCAATTTGGTGGTCGGCAGCTTGTTACCCAGTCAGGGACAGATCTCGACACTGGGTGGTACTGATGGGTATCTGGCAAGACAACATGCGGGAGAAGTGCAGTTGCTGACCTCCAGACCGATCTTCAAACCGGGCTTGCTTGTCGAACACTTCAATAGTCCGTCACGGGAAGAGCTCTACCAGAGAGCAGCTTATCTTGGACTTTCGGACGTTATCGACCGCTTGCCGGATGGATTTAATCAACAGGTTCCCTGGAGTGGTGAAATGAACCTGAGCAAGTCAGAACTTCAACGGCTCGCGTTGCTTGACCTGGCTGTGAATACGCCAGCCGTCGCCATACTTGACGAGGCCACCTCGGAGCTCAGCAGTGACGAAGAACTGCAGCTCATCAAGAAAGTGATTACTGCGCTGCCGCACACGTTATTTTTTATCATCACGCACAACCCTGAGCTTTCCACGCTTGGAAACAGAAATTTCAACTTCAACCATGAAAAGCGCCTAGTTGAAAAAACAGCATAAAAATATCCTCACAAGCCGTTATACATGCATTGTCAACATGGATTGCCCGCGCAGCGGGCTGCATTTTGGATCAGTTATTGCGTCGCTAACCCACAACTTCCCTTGAACGGGATTGCCCACTGGCTCATGCAGGCAGCTGTGCTGATCCACCGTTCCTTTAAGCGTTGCTTTTAAAACGTTTGGTATTTCTTGCCATTCGAGCTTCAATTCATCGCCTAACCCAATGACTCGCAAGCATTTCGCTAGAACTCCAGGTCAAATAAAGACACCATAGCGCCCAACAGCCTCACAGCCTGGAGTCCACCCGCGTGCCGCAACACACCCCCGATCTTCCTCCTGAACTTCGTCCGTTGGCAGAGATGCCATTGCTCAAACGCCTGGCCGCCCGGTTCTTTGGCCACGGCCTGACGCGCCTGCGTGCCCAGCACCGGGCGTCGTGGTTGCACGGGCAGGCGGATGGGTTTCGCAGCGGGCACAGTGCCGGGGTGGATTACGGGTATAAGGAAGGCAAGCTCGAAGGGCTTGAAGAGGGGCGGCAGGTTCTGTTGATTCGCGACTCGCGCAGCACCGAGCATCGCCCGCCCAACGTCGACGATTACCTGTTCGACGACTGGCGCCTGCCATTGACCGCCGAGTTGAAAAAACGCATGAAGGCCGATGTCGGACGGTTACTGCCAGCCCATGCCCAGCCGAGTGCTGCGCAGTGGAAGATGATCTTCAGCGACACTCCGTCGACCTCGGTGATTGCCGGTGCCGGAGCAGGCAAGTCGACGACCCTGGTGCTACGCATACTGCTGTTGACCCACTATCTGGGGTTCGAACTCGACTCGATGACCGTGGTGACTTTTACCCGGGAGTCACGCAAGGACTTCATCAACAAGCTGATCGAGATGTTTGCACTGTGGGGGCGGGCGCTGAGTTTCAAGGAGGCGCGCGACCTGGTGCGTACGTTTCACTCACGAATCCTGCCCCTGGTGCGCAGCTTGCCTGGATTCGAACGCCTGCAGGCCTTCGAGAACCTGAGCCTGCGCGCCACCGGCCAGGACGAAGAGGTCGACAGCAACCCGTTCGACCTGCGCATCAATGACGCCCAGCGCCAGCAGCTCAACGCCTGCTACCACAGCCTGCATACCCGTGATGCGCGCTTTCGCGACCTGATCACGCCACTGTCCCGGCATGCCCTGCAACTCAAGGAGCTGGAGCGCGATCACCCTGACGTGCAGAAACGCGTGGCGGTGACCCAACTGGCGGCCAATCGTGATGAAGAATTGTGCGATACCATCGAAGACCTATGGTTTCGCGCGGGTGCATGGCCGATCAAGGGCGTTGAGCCCAAGCGCCAGACGTTCGACATCAATGGCTCGACCTTCCATTGTCACGGCTACATTGCGACGCTGGATGCCTGGGTGGTGTTGGGTTTTGATCCACAGGAAAACCCACAGGTTAGCCGTGCAGGGTCAAAATTGTCGGTACGGGCGGAATGGGCGGTAAAGCGCACGTTGTTTCAAGCTTTCTGTCGTAAGCCATTGATATGGTTAGATACCTATCAATCTTCCAAACGAGTGCTAGCGTCGCTTGCCGGTGATGCCAGCACCGGTCCTGGCTTCGATTACAAGGTCAAGGGTGAGTTGGCTTCCGCGCCGCTGCTGGACTGTTTTGTCGCCGCCGCCGGGTTCATCGAGAACCTTGGCCTGGATGTCCCGACGGCCGTGGGTCAGATGAGCTTTGCCAAGGACGATCCCGACCGGTTCTTCTTCGAGGCGTTGAGCCTGTACTGGAGAGCCCTGGAAGATCATCTGCTGGACCAGAAACCACCGATCATGACTTATAACCGCATGTTCGCGTTGTTCAGCGAGCATTCGCCGGAAAACCTCAAGCTGCTGAGCAACGACCTGCTGCGCCCGCTGGCGCACTTGATGATCGATGAATTCCAGGACGTTTCCCCGCAGATAGTCTCCTGGATTCGCGCCAGCCTGGCCGAGATCCGCAGTCGCGGTCCCGCCATGCATGTTGGCCGAGGCGCTCAGCGTTCTTCGTTGTTGTGCGTGGGCGATGATTGGCAGTCTATTTACGGCTGGCGGGGCAGTTCGCCCAGCTATTTCATGGATTTCAACAAGGAGTTTGCGTCGCCGAGCACCACCAAGGTCATGCTCAGCGACAACTATCGCAGCCATCAGCACATCATCGATGCCGCCGAACACATCGTGCGGGCTGCTCCAGCCATTGCCGGGAAGAAAGCCAAGGCGAGCGGTGCACCCAAGGCGCTGTTACCGGTAAATGTGCTCGATCGGGATGATCAGGGCATGGCCAACCGGCTGATGGAACACTACCGTCAAGGCCATTCGATCTTGATGTTGTATCGAAAAAGCAGCGATAAGCTGTTGATTGAACAGCATATTCAGCCTGTACTTAATGTAGATTCTAACTTGCCGTATGAAGCGCGCCGGTTGAAACAGCTGACTTATCACAGTGCCAAAGGCCTCCAGGCCGACGCCGTGTTCCTGCTGGGAGACTGCCAGCACCTGACCAGCTCCCCCTACAAGAACCAGGTGTACCGTATGGCGGGGTTAGGCAAGGCGGGCGACAACGAGGCCTACGACAATGCGCAAAAGGACGAGATCCTGCGCTTGGCCTACGTCGGCATTACCCGGGCGGTGAGCCACTGTTACTGGTACGTCGATGCCCAGGACACCCAGGCAGCCAATTTGCCCAAGGCTTCTGATCGGGTCGGCAAGGGCAAGGCGTTCTTCGCCGATCACCGGGCAACCAAGACCCCGCTTGAAAAGGCATGACACCTGTGGCGAGGGACTTTGTTGTGGTAAGGGAGCTTGCTCCTGCTTGGCGGTAAAACGACCCCGCTCTTGAGCGCCAAAGATTTCAGGCATAACTCCTAAACGAAACCGGCGGAACAAACGCTTCAAGCTCGTCCTCCACCGCTTCAATGATGCGCTCCACATCCGCAGCGTTCATCACCGTCGCGCACGGAATACCGGCTATGGCAATCATGGTCTCGCCACTGACCCGATCAAACAGGCGGGCAATCATGCTCCCCGGCGCGTCCATGCTCGCCTCGAAGCCCATGGGATGAAAATGCCAGCGCATCAGCTGGCAGGCATTTGGGAACGTGACCTTGCTAAACCCTTTATTCATGTATTGCCCGCCTTCTTCATCGAGCGCTTCCGTTAGCTCATGTTAGGAGGGAAGAGCCTTCAATGGCTCAACCGGTGACTGCCATTAAAAGTAGCATCCGGATGTGAAAATCCTGTGGCTTTTTCAAACCGTTTGGCGATTGGCTGGCATTTTTTTGATGCAGATCACGCTTGGGCGCAATAGCCGGCAGCGATTCGCACTCATGGCACCTTCCCTGACCATTGAAGCGCAGGCGGAACTTGGGCAAGCTCGGGTTTTTTCATTGAGCCGTTTATGCACACCGACGATGACGGACCGCAACAGACCCTTGCCACCAGCGAAACGGTCATGCGTTACCACTTGCGCTGGAAGCACCGGGACCTGGACGGGGTAATGGCCCTTTACCACCCGCAGGTGCAGTACAGCGATTTCTTCCAGAATCGGGTAATGGAGCTGGCCGAATTGCGCGAATACGTGCGCAGCAGCATGCCCCGCGACCCCGACGAAGCGTTGGAACATAGCGACAGGATCCGCATCGACGGCGATACCGCTTTTATCCAGTACCGCATTACCCTGCGCGGCGGCGAGGGTCTGGTGTCATTCCGCGCCAGCGAAGCGATAACCGTGCGCGACGGCTTGATATGGCGGGTCAACGAGTACGCTTCACTGGTGCACGAACAATCCGGCAACAAGCCAACCGGCGACCGCCCGGCCGTCAGTCGACTCGGCTTGTCACCCCGGCAGTTGAGCTTCATGGCCGAAGACCTGCAACAGTATTTCCAGCGTCAGCAACCTTACCTAGATCCAGAACTCGACCTGCAGCGGGTGGCTGACGAGTGCGGGTACAGCCGGAACCAGATTTCGTACCTGTTGAATCAGGTGCTTGGCCAGAGCTTCTATCGCTACGTCAATCAGGCGCGATTGCAGCACCTGCTGGCCGCGCTGGATTCGGCCACGCCACCGCTGCGGGTCGATGAACTGGCCTTTGCCGCCGGGTTCAACTCGCTGTCGGCCTTCTATAGCAGCTTTCGCCGGCACACCGGGCAGTCGCCAAAAGCCTATGTCAAACAAATTTCTTTGCGTGCACGCGCGCAAGACAACCACTGAGACCACGCACTAGGATCACGTCATTGAAGTTCAGTGGCGGAGTCCAGCATGCCAGCATGGCGCACTATCAGTTTATGGATGGATCAGCTCGATGATCCTTTGACAGCGCGTGCGGCGCTGGAACAAGACCTGGATGTCGACGTGGCCATCATTGGCGCCGGCTACACCGGACTCTGGACAGCGTATTACCTCAAGCGCCTGGCACCGGGTTTGAACATCGCCATCATCGAGGCGCAAACCGCAGGCTTCGGTGCATCCGGGCGCAACGGTGGCTGGTTGATGGGCAATCTGCTCGGTGAAGACCGGCTGCTGGCGAACCTGTCCCCCGAAGATCGCCGCGCCTCCTTCGACTTGCTGCACGCTATCCCTGACGAAGTGGAGATCGTCCTCGAACGCGAGGCTATCGACTGTGATTACCGCAAAGGTGGCGCCCTGTATTGCGCGGCCCGCTACCCCGAACAGGAGACCAGCCTGCGGCGTTACCTGGACGGCCTTTACCAACAAGGCCTGACTGAAAAAGATTACCGCTGGCTCAGCCCCGAGCAACTGGCGCAGCAGATTCGCCTCGCCAAGCCATACGGCGGCATTTACGCCCCTCATGTGGCCACCATCCACCCTGCCAAACTGGTTCGCGGCCTGGCCCGCACGGTCGAGCGCATGGGCGTGCGGATCTACGAGAACAGCCCGGTCAGCCATTGGCAGTCGGGGTCGTTGCGTACGGACAAGGTACAAGTGCGCAGTCGCTGGATCGTGCCGGCCGTAGAAGGTTACTCCGTCACCTTGCCACCGCTTGGGCGGTATCAATTACCTGTGCAGAGCTTGCTCGTTGCCACCGAGCCATTATCCGCCGCCACCTGGGATGAAATTGGTCTCAGTCGCGGCCAGGCATTCAGCGAAAGCAGCCGTCAGGTCACCTATGGCCAGCGCACCGCCGACAATCGCCTGGTGTTTGGCGCCCGGGGTGGCTACCAGTTCGCCGGCAAGCTGCGCCACAACTTTGACCTGACAACCCACGAAGTGGAGTTGCGCCGGTATCTGTTCGGCGAGCTGTTCCCTCAGCTCAAGAACGTGCGAATTACCCACGGCTGGGGTGGCAACCTGGGCATGTCCCGACGTTTCAAGCCCCACATGCTGTGCGATCAATCCGGCGGCATTGCCTTGTCCGGTGGTTATGGCGGGGAGGGCGTGGGCGCCAGCAATTTGGGCGGGCGCACCTTGGCCGACCTGATCCTGGAGCGCGACACCGAACTGGTTCGCCAGCCCTGGGTCATTCCCCAGGCCGGCCTGGCCGCCCTACGGGCCTGGGAGCCAGAGCCCTGCCGGTGGCTGGGCTACAACGCGATCATCCGCAGCTTCGTCCACGAAGACCAGACCCTGGCTAACCCGACCAGCGCGCCCTGGCGGCGCAAGCTGGCGAGTGGCGTGGCGGGTTTCATGGAAGGTTTCATGCACTAAACAGCGTTTTCAACGACAGGTACTCCCCATGAGCATCACCCAATTCAAGAACACTGCCACCCTGGCACTGGAAGAATCCAACCCGGTCGCCGTGCCCCTCGGCACGCCAGTGGCTGTAGCCTCAACCACTAGTGTCGAGCGCGACGACGGGGTGGAAACCGGCGTCTGGGAATGCACACCGGGGCGCTGGCGCCGGCAGATCGTGGCCCAGGAATTCTGTCATTTCATCCAGGGCCGCTGCACCTTCACCCCGGACGACGGCGAAACCCTGCACATAGAAGCCGGCGATGCGTTGATGTTGCCCGCGAACAGCCTCGGCACCTGGGATATCCAGGAGACCGTGCGCAAGACTTACGTCCTGATTTTCTGATCCTTTGATTGCCTGCCAAAACAACAACCCAAACAGGAATCGACTCATGCTGCGAAAGACCCTGACCCTGGCCCCCCTTGCATTGGTCGCGAGCCTCAGCCAGGCGGCCGAGACTGTGAAGATCTACAACTGGTCGGACTACATTGCGCCCGACACCACGAAGAACTTCCAGAAAGAAACCGGCATCGGCTTCAGCTACGACGTGTATGACAGCAACGAAACCCTCGATGGCAAGTTGATGACCGGCAAATCCGGTTACGACGTGGTGTTTCCGTCCAACCACTTCATGGCTCGGCAAATCCAGGGCGGGGCGCTGAAGAAGCTCGACAAGAGCCAGCTGCCCAACTGGAAGAATCTCAACCCGGTGCTGCTCAAGGCGTTGCAGACCAACGATCCCGGCAACGAGCATGGTTTTCCTTACCTGTGGGGCAGTACCGGCATCGGCTACAACGTGGCCAAGGTCAGGGAAGTGCTGGGGGACAACGCGCCGGTGGATTCCTGGGACCTGATCTTCAAGCCCGAGAACATGCAAAAACTGCAGAAATGTGGCGTTGCGATACTCGACAACGGCCCGGAACTGTTGCCGGCCGCCCTGAACTATCTGGGCCTGCCACACCACAGTAAAAACCCCGAAGACTACAAGAAGGCTGAAGCGCTGCTGATCAAGGTTCGGCCTTATGTCAGCTATTTCCATTCATCCAAATACACCAGCGACCTGGCCAATGGCGATATCTGTGTGGCGGTCGGTTTCTCCGGGGACATCCTGCAAGCAGAGACCCGCGCCAAGGAAGCCAACAATGGCATCGAAATCGGCTACGCCATTCCCAAGGAAGGCGCGGCGATCTGGTTCGACATGGTAGCCATGCCCGCCGACGCCCCCGACGAAAAGGCTGGCTATGCCTTCATGAACTACCTGCTGCGTCCGGACGTCATGGCCAGCATTACCAACCATGTGCACTACGCCAATGGTAACGAGCAGGCGGACGGCCTGGTTGACCCTGCGATCAAGAACGATACCAAGGTTTACCCGAGTGAGGAGATGATGGGCAAGCTGTTTGCGCTGGAAGCCATGCCGCTGAACATCGACCGGATTCGTACGCGGGTGTGGAACAAGATTCGTACGGGGAGTTAAGCGCGAATCGATTACCTGAGGGGTTTATCGACCCACCCCCACACAAACGGCCTGTCATTCCTGACAGGTGTTTGTGTGCGTGTCCCGGGTTAATCAACACTCCAAAGCCAGCACAAGCCACTGCAAGTAACCGACTCGACAGAGAGCAAACATCGGCCTCAATCACCCTGTTTGCTCTTTGCTCTTGTTTAATCTTCCTCGCGGACCGTGGCCACTTCCGCCGCGCGGACTTTTACCTTCGACCCGGAAATATCTTCAAACTCGTAAAAACCATCCTTTGTTTCGGTTTTCGGCATGTCCTTGGTCAGGTACTGAGTGCCGTTCTGCAGGGTCACCACCGTGGCGGTGGAGCAACCTGCCAGCGCCAGAAGGGTCGCAACGGCCAGTGGCAGGCCCAGGGTCTTGATGTTCATATTCACCTCTCGAAATGCAAAAAAGCGTATCCCTATCGGCGTTGGTGCAGTGGAACGCTGAAAAGTTCGCCAGCCGCTTATCTTTTTCCATTTGCGCCTAACCGCCCAGAGCTGTTATCTGTACGCATAACCAGTACTTGTATTGCCATGGCGCCTGATTCTGTGACTGCTAACCCCCTCGACGATCCGTTCTATTACCTTAACAACTTCATGCAAGTGCTTGATTGGCTTGAGCATCGGTATGCAGACGTGTTGAGTGACGAGGAGCAGCGCTTCATTGGCGAATTCAACCAGCTGCCCCGTGAATCCCGGGCACTGCTGGTGAGGCTGATCATGCGCAAGGGCATTCATTTTCGCGCCAGCAAATTGCAGTACGTCGAAATAGGCGACATTGCCCAGGCTGCCGCGCGGCTGATCACGCTGGGCTGGATCGACGAGCACAGTGCGCTGCCCATCGAAACCCTGTTCCCGGTGTTGCTCAAGACCGAAGTGCTGCAGTGTTTTCCAAGCGCGATCACTCAGCCCAGGGGCAAGAAGAACGACTGGTTGCCGACCCTGATTGAGCTGCACCCCGGGGCCCAGAGCTTCAACCAATGGTGCGCGCCCCTCGGGGATCGCTTGTTCACCTTGACCATCATGGGCCTGTGCGATCGCCTGCGCCTGATGTTTTTCGGCAATCTTTACCAGGACTGGTCCGAATTCGTGCTGGCCGACCTGGGCATCTTCACCTACGAGAAAATCGAAATCGGCGCCGACTCGCGCGGGTTGTGCAGTCGCGAGGACGTGGATGCCTGTCTTTACCTGCACGACTGCCAGATGCGCTTCGAAGCGGGTGAAGCGCTGTCGGAGATCGTCGAACAGATCAACAGTCTCACGCTGACCAACCCCTGGCTGTCGAGGCGCCGCGGCAAGTTGATGTTCCAGATGGGCCAGCACTGCGAACGCATTGCAGATTTCGTCAACGCCGTGACCCTTTATCGTCACTGCACTTACCCAGGTGCGCGAGTCAGGCTGATTCGCGTGCTGGAGCGCTGCGCCGAATATCAGTTGGCCCTGGACCTGGCCCTGCATGCGCAGCAGTTACCGCATAGCGCCGCTGAGCAGCAGCATGTGCTCAGGATACTGCCCAGGCTGCGCCGCAAGCTCGGCGGACCGCCCATGAAGCGGGCGTCGCCGCGACAAATGCTGCGCCTGGACCTGCAATTGCCCAGGTTTGATCCCGCAGTATCGGCGGATGAACTGTCGGTGGAACGCTACGTTCAAGTGCATCTGGCAGAGGCGACGGCGCCCGTGCACTACGTAGAAAACAGCCTGATCAATTCGCTGTTCGGCTTGCTGTGCTGGCCGGCGATTTTTGCGCCTTTGCCTGGCGCGTTCTTCCATCCGTTTCAGCGCGGTCCAGCGGACTTGCTTTACGAAGACTTTCATTCGCGGCGCGCCGAGTTGTTCGCCGCGTGCCTGGCCGAACTGGAAGACGGTCGCTACCTGCAGACCATACGCGAGCGTTACTCCAGTAAATGGGGCGTGCAGTCGCCTTTCGTGTTCTGGGGCGCGTTGAGCGAGGAGTTGCTCGACCAGGCGCTGGCGTGCCTGCCCGCCGAGCACCTGCGGCACTGGTTTAATCGCCTGCTGCTGGATATCAAGGCCAACCGCACCGGCATGCCGGACCTGATCCAGTTCTGGCCGCAGGACAAGACCTACCGCATGATCGAAGTCAAAGGCCCCGGCGACCGCCTGCAGGACAATCAATTGCGCTGGCTGGAGTTTTGTCATGAGCACCAGATGCCCATTGCCGTCTGTTACGTGCAGTGGGCGGAGCAGGGCGCTTGAGCTACAGCATCGCAGTGCGGGCGTTGTGCGAGTTTACCGCCAAGGTCGGTGACTTGGACCTGCGTTTCACGCCGTCGCCTACTGCCCTGGAAGGCATCGTCGGTCACCGCACGGTTGCTTCGCGCCGCAGCGGGGACTATCAGTCCGAGGTGGCGCTCGAAGGCCATTACCGGACCTTGCGCGTCAAGGGAAGGGCGGATGGCTACGATCCAGTACAAAACTGCCTGGAGGAAGTGAAGACTTACCGCGGCGACCTGAGCAGGCAACCCGCCAATCACCGGCAGTTGCACTGGGCCCAGGCGAAGATCTATGGCTGGTTGATGTGCCAGAAAGCCGGCCTGGAGCAGATCAACCTGGCCCTGGTGTACTTCGACATCGTCAGCGAAAAGGAAACCTGCCTGGTCGAGGCGTTCAGTGCTGCACAGCTGGAGCAGTTTTTCGAGCACCATTGCCAACTGTTCCTGCACTGGGCGCAGCAGGAAGTGGCCCATCGCGAGGCACGCAACCTCGCCGCGCAGGCGTTGACGTTTCCCCACGCCAGCTTTCGTCCCGGGCAACGCCACCTGGCCGAGTCGGTGTTCAAGGCGGTCAGCACCGGGCGCTGCCTGATGGCCCAGGCGCCCACCGGCATCGGCAAGACCGTCGGCACACTGTTCCCGATGCTCAAGGCCCTGGCGCCTCAGCAACTGGACAAGATTTTCTTCCTGACGGCCAAGACCCCGGGGCGCAAACTGGCACTGGACGCGGCGCAGGTGATCATCGACAGCGCCGACGCGCCGCCGTTGCGCGTGCTTGAGATGATCGCCCGCGACAAGGCTTGCGAGCATCCCGACAAAGCCTGCCACGGTGAGTCCTGCCCATTGGCGCAAGGCTTTTACGATCGCCTGCCGGCCGCGCGCCAGGCTGCCAGCGAGCTGACCCTGCTGAATCAGGCAGCCTTGCGCGAGGTGGCGCTGGAACACGACGTCTGCCCTTATTACCTGAGCCAGGAAATGGCGCGTTGGGCCGATGTGGTGGTTGCCGACTACAACTATTACTTTGACTTCAGCGCACTGCTGTTCGGCCTGGCCCAGGCCAATAACTGGCGAGTCGCGACCTTGGTGGATGAAGCGCATAACCTGGTCGAACGGGGCCGCCAGATGTATAGCGCCAGCCTCGACCAATCGGCCCTGAACGCGGTGCGCAAAACCGCGCCCGAGGCACTGAAGAAGTCGCTGCAACGGGTCCATCGTGAATGGAATGCCCTGCATAATCAGCAACTGGGCGCCTATCAGGCTTATGACCGTGCTCCGGAAAAGCTCCTGCAGGCGCTGTTTTCCTGCAGCGCGAGCATTGGCGACTACCTCAACGATCATCCGCAAGGGGTCGACAGTGGCCTGCAGAACTTCTATTTCGACATGCTGCAATTTGGCCGAGTGGCCGAACTCTTCGATGAGCAGTACCTTTTCGATATCAGCAAGCGCGACCTTGAGCGCAAGCACAACCTCTCGACCCTGTGCCTGCGCAATGTGGTGCCTGCCGGTTTCATTCGCCCACGCCTGACAGCGTCGCGCACGGCCGTGCTGTTTTCCGCGACCCTCAGCCCCCGTCACTATTACGCCGACCTGCTGGGCACGCCGCCCGACACCGTGTGGATCGATGTCGAATCGCCGTTTCACGCCGACCAGTTGCAAGTCCATATCGTCAGCCAGATCTCCACGCGGTTTGTCCATCGCCAGGCGTCCCTGGGGCCCATCGTCGAGGTGATGGCCCGGCAATTCACCGAGCGTCCCGGCAATTACCTGGCGTTTTTCAGCAGCTTTGACTACCTGCAGCAAGTCGCGCAGCGGCTGGCCGAGGCCCATCCGCACATCAACCTGTGGTCGCAATCGCGAGGCATGGGGGAAGGGCAGCGCCAGACTTTTCTCGACCAGTTCACCGCCGACAGCCAGGGCATCGGCTTCGCGGTGCTGGGCGGCGCGTTTGGCGAGGGCATTGACCTGCCCGGCGCGCGCTTGATCGGTGCTTTCATCGCCACCCTGGGCCTGGCACAGTTGAACCCGATCAACGAACAACTCAAGCATCGTATGGCAGCGATTTTCGGCGCCGGTTATGACTACACCTACCTCTATCCCGGCGTGCAGAAAGTGGTTCAAGCGGCCGGACGGGTGATACGCACCCAGCAGGATCAAGGCGTCGTCATGCTGATCGATGACCGTTTCGCGCAGGGCAAGGTCAAGCAATTGCTGCCACGCTGGTGGGCGCTAGGTCCCGCCGCCTGTCTTGCTGGCGGATAAAGGCAATTGATTGCCTCTAATTGCAGCTTTTCAATTCCGCCGGATGTCCCATACTCTCGAAAACCAAATTCACGTGAGGGTTGAATGAGCGAGGATCGGAGGAAAGCCGGTGCCATCGAAGAGAAGCGCTTTCGCTTGTTGATCGATGCCGTGGTCGATTATGCGATCTACATGATCGATCCCGATGGCACAATCGCCAGTTGGAACTCCGGGGCCAAGCGTTTCAAGGGGTATGAAGAGGCGGAGATCCTGGGTCAGCACTTTTCACGGTTTTACACCGAGGACGACCGTCGCGCCGGCCTGCCCCAACGAGCGTTGGATACCGCGATCCGCGACGGCCGTTTCGAAGGCGAGGGCTGGCGCGTGCGCAAGGATGGCTCGCACTTCTGGTGCCATGTAGTGATCGACCCGATTCGTGACGCCGATGGTCAATTGCTCGGTTTTGCCAAGATCACCCGCGACCTCACCGACCGCAAGATGGCCGAGGAAACGCTCAAGCAAAGCGAGCAACAGTTCCGCCTGCTGGTGCAGTCAGTCACTGACTACGCCATCTACATGCTCGACCCACAAGGGCGCCTGACCAACTGGAACCCAGGGGCTCAACGAATCAAGGGCTATGCCCCTGAGGAGGTGGTGGGCCAGCATTTTTCGATGTTCTATACCCCTGAAGATCGCGTTGCCGGCGAACCGCAACGGGCGCTGGACACGGCGGTGCGCGAAGGCCGGTTCGAGAACAGGGCCTGGCGTATGCGCAAAGACGGTACGCGGTTCATGGCGCATGTGGTGGTCGACCCCATCTGGGGTGAGACCGGAACCTTGCTGGGTTTTGCCAAGATCACGCGTGATATCACCGAGGCCACCACGGCACAGCGCACTCTGGAACAAACCCGCGAAGCGCTGTTCCAGGCGCAGAAAATGCAGGCGATCGGTCAACTCAGTGGCGGGATCGCCCACGATTTTAACAATTTGCTGACGGTCATCCTGGGCAACCTGGAGATCATTCGCAAACGCGCAGTCAACGAACCAAAAATCACCCGCCTGGTGGACAACGCTACCCAAGGTGCCTTGCGCGGGGTTTCCCTGACCCAGCGTATGCTGGCTTTTGCCCGACGCCAGGAGCTCAAGACCGAGCCGGTCCAGGTTGCGGAAATGGTGCAGGGGATTACCGGACTGTTACGCAGCGCGCTGGGGCCGTCCGTGCGTTTGGAAACCCATTTCCCGCCAGGACTCCAGCCGGCCCTCGCCGACATGAACCAGCTTGAATTGACCGTGATGAACCTGGTAACCAATGCCCGCGACGCCATGCCCCAGGGCGGAGAAATTCTGGTCAGTGCCCAAGCCGTGGAGATTCATGCGCAATCGACTCTGTCTCTGGCGGCCGGGCAATACATCTGCCTGAGCGTGAGTGATAACGGCGAAGGCATGGACGACGCCACGCTCGCCTCGGCAATGGACCCGTTCTTCACCACCAAAGGGCTTGGAAAGGGCACCGGCCTGGGCCTGTCGATGGTGCACGGGTTTATCGAACAGCTGGGTGGCCGTTTCATCCTCAAGAGCCACAAGGATAAAGGCACCACGGCCGAGTTGTGGTTGCCGGTGGCGGCTGCCAGCGGCACAACCCAACCGCAGGCCGAAACCCAAGCGTCTGCGCCTGTTTCACGGATAAGCATACTGGTGGTGGACGATGACAGCCTGGTCCTGACCAGCACCTGTCTACTGCTGGAGGACCTGGGCCATAAGGTCACAGGTGCGAACTGCGCAGCGAAAGCGCTGGAATTGTTCAGCGCAGATCAGCCATTCGACCTGGTGATCACTGACATGGCCATGCCGCACATGAGCGGCGCGCAACTGGCGCATGCCATCCAGGAGATAAACCCCGGCATCCCCATCATCATCGCCACCGGCTTCGCCGAGCGACTGGAAGGTTTCGCTGCCAATCTGCCGCGGCTGTCGAAGCCATTCAACCAGCTCAACCTGGTAGAAATCATTGCCTCGACCTTAAAGTAAGTGCAGGCCAGGGAACGAAATCCGGCTGAACTAGTTTCAAGCCGGATCTTCTAATTCTTTTTCCGACCTGATAGAACCCCCGTGCCCAGAATATTGACCGAAGCCCCGGCTGAAGACGCCTTGACCGAACACAATGCCAAAATGTTCGGTTCGCCCAAGGAACGCCTGGATTTCTACCGCAGGGAAATCCAGTATGAGACCAGCATCCTGGCCAACCGCACGGATGCCTACCTGGCCGCGCAGTCGTTCCTGGTCATTGCGTTTGCATCCTGTATGGCAAACCTCAACCCCGAGTGGGGCAAGCTGTTCACCTTGGTCGTGCCGCCATTCCTGGCGCTGCTGGGGTTGCTGAGTTCCCTGAATGCCTGGCCCGGCATCAGGGCGGCGTACGACATCATCGATCACTGGCATTTCAAACAGAGCGAACTGTTGAGAAGTGAACCCCTCATGGGCCTGGCCTACGATGAATCGCCTTTATTCAGCGAGATGGAGTCTTCGCACAAGGGGTACCGCAAGTCGCTACTGTTTTCAGTGCGAACCCCGTGGATTTTTGCGACGTTTTGGGTATTGCTGGGCACTTATGCGGTATTTATTCAGGTGACCAATCCTGGTGGTTGATCAGCCCTAGGCCTGTGGCGGGGGGCTTGCCCTCGCCATAGGCTAGCATTTGCAATCAAGCCGCCAGATTAGCGGCGCTCATCTCTTTCTTGTACTGTGCTTTCAAACTCTCCATCTGCGCCCCAAGTTCTTGCAGCTCAGCCTTGCCCAACAGCTCCCGGGCTTCAGGGAACCTAACCTGTTCGCATTAGATATCACGCTCTGGATTCGTGCGCGGGTTTGGGATTGGCAACCGCCATCGGCATCGAAGGGAAGTCCTCGTTCAACAGGCGCAGATGCTCAATGGCTTCTTCGAATTTCAAGTCGGCTTTTCTGCGCATTGCCTGGTAGCGGTCGAACTGCTCGCCATCCAGCTCGCTGCCTTCGAGGAGGGCGAAGGCGGCTTGATTCAGCGTCTCGGCTTCTTCAAATAGCTGGCGGTTGCGTGCCAGGGCGAACTCGCGGCAGGCTGAAATTTCATCACGGGTGGAGTAGTGGATCATGGCTGGCACCTTTGTTCGGACTGTTAATGATTAATAGGCAGCGGCACCGGCGAAGGATTTCAAATTTATGAGCGTTAAATTTCGATTATTCCGACGATAAAACCCTGAGCAAAAAATCAGTTTTTTCGTTTTTTACGCTGTTCGTATCGAGCAAGGATGGGTTGGGTGCTGATCCCGTGCACGAGGATGCTCAACGCCACCACCGACAACGTCAGGTTGGTGCACAAGGCCGCGACTGACGGGTCCAGCCCGTGGTTCAGGGCGTAGAACAGGTAATACAGGCTGCCGATCCCGCGGATCCCGAACCAGCCGATCAACAGGCGCTGGCGACTTTCGAGCAGACCGCCCCAGGGCATGGCCAGGACGCTCAGCGGTCTGATCAGCAGGAACAATGCGCCACCTATCGGCAGCGCGCGCCAGTCCCAGTGCGCAATCAGCACCACGCCGAGCAAGGTCACCAGGAATACTTCCATGGCGCGCTCCACCAGACCGCCAAATGCCAGCATGTCGCCCATCATGATGCCGGCGGCCACTTGGGAATCTTCAAGATTATCGGTGTCGCCATGCACCGCTTGCTGCGGATCTACGTTCTGGTGACCGACCACTGGCTGCACAAGGTGTTCGGCCGGCACCTGGGCATCGCCCGTGGACTTGACCTCTTCCTGACGCAACCCCAGGCCAGCGGCGAAAACAGACAGGAAGCCGTAGGCGTGAACCCACTCGGCGCCGACATAGGCCAATGCGATCAGGGCCAGGGCCAGATAGTCGTTGGGGGAGAGTGTGCTGTCTTCGTTGGCAATGCGCAGGGACAAGGTCAACCGGCCGATTCCACGGCCCATCCAGTACCCGATCAACAGCCCCGCCGGCACTGCCCAGAGCAATCGGCCGAGCGCCCAATCACCGAGCCAGCCAGGATTACCGTCTTGTTGCAGCAGGAGCAATCCAAGAATCACGAACGGGAAGGCGACCCCGTCATTCAGGCCGGCCTCGCCGGACAGCCCGAACCGCACGCTGTCGTCGTCGCGGGCATCGTTAACCTGCACCAGAGACGCGAGCACCGGGTCGGTCGGCGCCAGGATCGAGCCGACCAGTACGCTGACACCCCAAGGCAACTGGAACGGGAAGTGCAGCAGCAGACAAACCCCGGCGATGCTCAGCATCATGACCGGGCCCGCCAGGCCCAGTGCCACTCGCCAGTTCTTTTGCCTGAAGGGAGCGCGCAGCTTCAAACCGCAAACGAACAGGGAAAACAACACCGCCACTTCGGTCAGGTGTTCCATCCACACTGATGCATCGTCCACATCCAGTTTCAATACGCCCAGGCCCGTGGGGCCGATGCCGACGCCCAGCGCCAGGCATACCGCCGAGGTGGTAACGGGTTTCCAGCGCAGATAGGACGACGTCAATGCCAGGGTCAGCAACACGGCACCCAGGACGGCCATCCAAATGGTAAAGCTCATGCTTGCGTCCCGCAGGAAGGTGGCCGTGAAACAGCGTGGAGTATGCTCAACCGACGTTCGCGCGCCGGTTGATGGTCAGCAGGCACAGCCCGAGGACTGGCTGCGCGACGGTTACAGCATTGGTTTACCACCGGTAACCCCGTAGCGCTGACCTGTGATGTAGCTGGCTTCATCCGAGGCCAGCAGCACGTAGATCGGCGCGACCTCCACAGGCTGCCCGGGACGCCCCAAAGGGGTCTCGGCGCCGAAGTTCTGCACTTCTTCGTCGGGCATGGTCGAGACGATTAGTGGCGTCCAGATGGGCCCGGGTGCGACGCTGTTGACCCGGATGTTCTTCGGCCCGAGCATCTGCGCCAGGCCGCCGGTAAAGTTGGCGATAGCGCCCTTGGTGGTGGCGTAGGCGAGCAGGGTAGGCTTGGGCATGTCCGAGTTGATGGAGCTGGTATTGATGATCGAGCTGCCGGGCTTCATGTGTTTCAACGCCGCCTGGCAGATGCGGAAGATCGCGGTGATGTTGACATCGAACGTCATCACCCACTCCTCGTCCGGGATATCTTCGAAATTCTCGTGGGTCATCTGGAACGCAGCGTTGTTGACCAGCACGTCAATGCGACCGAAGCGTTCGACGGTCTTGTCGACCACCGCCTGGCATTGGGCTTTTTGCGCCAGGTCGCCTGGCACCAGCAGGCACTGGCGGCCGGCCTGTTCGACCCAGCGGGCGGTTTCCTCGGCGTCTTCATGTTCGTTGAGGTAGGCAATGACCACGTCGGCGCCTTCGCGGGCGAAGGCAATCGCCACGGCGCGGCCGATGCCGCTGTCGGCGCCGGTGATCAGGGCAATCTTGCCTTCCAGCCGGCCGGAGCCTTTGTAGCTTTGTTCGCCGCAGTCCGGGTAGGGATCCATTTTTTTCTGGGAGCCGGGGACGGGTTGTGCCTGTTTGGGGAAGGGCGGTTTTGGATAGTCGTTCATCGTGAATCTCCAATCTCAAGGCGAAAGAGTCAGAGGGTGGACCCTGGGCTTTTGGCGTGGGTTCGGTTGGATTTTCGGTGAAAGGGTTGAACGGTCAACACGCTGTGCCAGGCGCGACGCCATGGTGTAAGCTCTGCGACTCTTCGGATTCGACCCTTTGCGAGCCCTATGCCGTCGCTTTTCAAACGCTCCCTGCTGCCAAAACTGCGCAGTTTCCCGCTGACCGCCGAGGCCGTCACCATCCTCTCGGGCGCCGCCGAGTTTCGTCGCTGCCTGTTGGAAAAGATCACCAGTGCAACCCGACGCATCTACATCGTCGCGCTGTACCTGCAACAGGATGAAGCCGGCCAGGAGATCCTCGATGCCCTGCATGCCGCCAAACTGGCGCGCCCGGAACTGGATGTTGTGGTGGTCGTCGACTGGCTGCGCGCCCAGCGTGGCCTGATCGGTGCCGGCAAGCAGCCGGGCAACTCGGCGTGGTACCAGGAAACCACACGCACCCATGCCAGCGAAGTGCCGGTGTACGGCGTGCCGGTGCAGAGCCGTGAGCTGTTCGGCGTGCTGCACTTGAAGGGTTTTGTAATTGATGATTGCGTGATCTACAGCGGCGCCAGTCTGAACAACGTTTACCTGCACAAGTTCGACAAGTACCGTTATGACCGTTATCACCTGTTGCACAACCGCGACCTGGCGGACTCGATGCAGCACCTGGTGCAGCACGGCCTGATCGCCTCCAAGGCGGTCAATCGCCTGGATTTGCCCAATCTGCCAACCACCCGCAGCCTGCGCAACGATATCGGTGACCTGCGCAGCCGCCTCAAGCACGCGACGTATGACACCACCAGTGGGACTACGGACAAAGGCGGGCTGTCGGTCAGCCCGCTGCTCGGCGTGGGCAAGAACAATCCGCTGAGCCGGGTGATTGGCGAGTTGATCGCCAGCACCCAGCAGCAGCTGACCATCTGCACGCCGTATTTCAACCTGCCGCTGGCCGTGACCCGGGAAATCAATCGGGCACTGGCACGGGGCGTGAAGATCGACATCGTGGTCGGGGACAAGACAGCCAACGATTTCTACATTCCACCCAGCGAGCCGTTCAAGGTGATCGCGGCGTTGCCATACCTGTACGAAATCAGCCTGCGCCGTTTCGCCAAGCGTCATCAGCGTTATATCGACAGCGGCCAGTTGAACCTGCACCTGTGGAAGGACGGCGACAACACTTACCACCTCAAGGGTATGTGGGTCGACCAGCGTTATACCTTGCTCACCGGTAATAACCTGAACCCGCGGGCGTTCCGTCTCGACCTGGAAAACGCCTTGCTGATCGATGATCCCAAAGGTGAGCTGCTGGCGCCGCGCAGGGAAGAGCTTGGGCAGATTTTCCAGCACACCACGCGCATTGGCCGATACCAGGACCTGGAAACGCTGGTGGAATACCCGGCAGCGGTGGCCAAGTTCCTCAAGCGCGTCAGCCGCGTGCGGATCGAGAGGCTGCTGTACCGGATCCTGTAACTTGCAGGAGCGAGCTCGCTCGCGAAAAACCCGAGTGCGTCACGGGGTGTCAGGTTTCCCGCGTTATCGTTATCGCCCATCGCGAGCAAGCTGGCTCCTACAAATCTGTGTAGGAGCGAGCTCGCTCGCGAAAAACCAGAGGCCGCCTCGGGGCATCAGGCACCCCGCGTGATCGTTAACGACCATCGCCAGCAAGCTGCCTCCTGCATGTAAGATGGCGATATTCGAATAACAACCTGGCCTGCCTGATTTAATGTCGGAAAAAGACACTATCTCCATCCAACTGGTGCGCGAAGCCCTGTTGCAAAGTTGTGCGCCCGGCGTGGCAACCGCCGAAGTACTGGAAAAGGTCGGCATTGCCCCGGCGTTACTCGGTACCGCGCATGCCCGGGTGCCGGCGACGGCCTATGCACGGCTGTGGCGGCTGCTGGCCCGACGGGGCGACGATGAGTTTTTTGGCATGGATCCGCGCCCACTGCGCTCCGGCAGTTTCGAATTCCTCTGCCGCAGCGCCATGGCCCAGCCCAGCCTGATGACGGGCCTGACCTGCGGCCTGGACTTTCTCTCGCTGATGTTCCAGCACCTGCCTGCGCAACTGGTGCGTCAGCAGAGCCTGGCGGAAATCGTGCTGATCGAGGATGAGCAACCCGCCAAGCGCGCGTTCACCTACTTTACCTACTGGATGATCGTGCACGGCGTCGCCTGCTGGTTGGCCGGGCGGCGAATACCGATCCTGGCGATTGAACTGCGCTGCCCGGCACCGGATTTTCTGGACGACTACCAGGTGATGTTTTCCGAGAACCTGCGCTTCGATCGACCCCGCACTCGCATGATTTTTGCCGCCGATTGCCTGGACATGCCGATCCGCCGCAGTCCCGAGGAGCTCAAGCGCTTCCTGGCCCATGCCCCGGCCAATATCCTGGTGAAATACCGCGATCCACAGAGCCTGGCCAGCCGGATCAAGCACGATTTGCGGCAGATCACCGCCCAGGACTGGCCGGAGACCGAGGCACTGGCGCAACAATTGTGCATGTCGGCCTCGACCTTGCGCCGCCGCTTGGCGGAGGAGGGGCAGACTTACCAGGGGCTCAAGGACAGCGTGCGCAAGGAGCTGGCGATCGTCTGGCTGGCGGACCCGGCGATCAGCTTTGCCGAAATCGCCACGCGCCTGGGGTTTGCCGATGCCAGCTCGTTCTACAAGGCGTTTCGCAAGTGGTCGGGGTCCAATCCCGGGCATTACCGCAGTCTTATACTGAATGAGCCGGACTGAGCGGGATTGTGTAGTGGCCTGACTGGCCCCATCGCGAGCAAGCTCGCTCCTACAGTTTTAGCGTCAGCACACAGCTCCTGTGGGAGTGACCGTGCCCGCGATTAGGCCATTGCAGCCGCAACGCCTACCTAACCTTGGCCAAACCAGTCAGACAACTTGATAGCTTTGACCATTGTCCCGCCCGGCGCACAGAGCGACTATTTCTCCTGTTGATTACGGTTCCCCCCAACCTAATAAAAATACAGAGGGATTCTGGCAATGCACGACTACCTGACTGCCACTTCACAGTTCGATTATCAGCACACCGTCGATGCCGCACTGGCCGGCGACCTCACGGCGCTCAATGCCTGCGTCGAGTGTTGCGACCGGCACGCACTGCCCGGGCGCATTGCGCTGTTCTGGGAGGGGCGCGACGGTTCGAGCGCGACTTATACGTTTAGCGACTTGCAGGACAAAGCCGCGCGTTTCGCCAATTTCCTGCTGGAGCAGGGCGTGCGCAAAGGCGACAAGGTTGCCGGCTTGCTCCCTCGCAATATCGAACTGCTGGTCACGGTGTTCGCGACCTGGCGCATCGGTGCGGTCTATCAACCACTGTTCACCGCCTTCGGCCCCAAGGCCATCGAGCACCGTCTGGGCAGTTCCGGTGCCAAGGTGGTGGTGACCGATGCGGGTAATCGCAGCAAGCTCGCCGACGTCGAGAACTGCCCGACCATCGTTACCGTCGCAGGACCAAAAGGCCAGGGCATTGTTCGTGGCGATTTCAGCTTCTGGGCTGAGCTGGCCAATTACCCTGCTGTCTGCGAACCGTTGCTGCTCACTGGCGAAGACCCTTTCCTGCTGATGTTCACCTCTGGCACCACCGGCCCGTCTAAAGCCCTGTCCGTGCCCCTGAAGGCCATCGTCGCGTTCCAGAGTTACACCCGCGATGCGGTCGACTTGCGCCCCGAAGATGCATTCTGGAACGTCGCCGATCCCGGCTGGGCCTACGGCATCTATTTCGGCGTGACCGGGCCACTGGCGATGGGGCATCCGATTACCTTTTACGACGGCCCGTTCACCCTCGAAAGTACCTGCCGGGTCATCAACAAATATGGAATCACCAACCTCACGGGCTCGCCAACGGCCTACCGACTGCTGATCGCCGGCGGCGACGAGTTCGCCCGGTCCATCAAAGGCAGGTTGCGCATTGTCAGCAGTGCCGGTGAACCGCTGAACCCGGAAGTGATCCGCTGGTTCGCCGACAACCTGAACGTGGTCATCCACGACCATTATGGCCAGACCGAACTGGGCATGGTGCTGTGCAATCACCACGGCCTGGAACACGCGATTCACATGGGCGCCGCCGGCTTTGCCTCGCCCGGCCACCGCATTGTGGTGCTGGATGAAGCCTGCCAGGAACTGAGCGTCGGTCAGCCGGGCATCCTGGCCATCGATCGCAGCCAGTCACCGATGTGCTGGTTCGCCGGTTACGAAGGCGCGCCCACCAAAGCGTTCGTCGGCAACTACTACCTGAGCGGCGACACCGTCGAGTGGAACCCCGATGGCAGCATCAGCTTCGTCGGGCGCAGTGACGACGTGATCACCACCTCCGGCTACCGGGTCGGGCCGTTCGACGTGGAAAGCGCGCTGATCGAGCACCCGGCCGTGGTCGAGGCGGCGGTGGTCGGCAAGCCTGATCCGGAGCGCACCGAGCTGGTCAAAGCCTTCGTTGTACTCAGTGCGCAATACCGCGCCGACCCGGCGCTTGCCGAAGAACTGCGCCAGCACGTGCGCAAGCGACTGGCCGCGCATTCTTACCCCCGTGAAATCGAATTTGTCAGCGAATTGCCGAAAACCCCAAGCGGCAAATTGCAGCGCTTTATCTTGCGCAACCAGGAAATCGCCAAGGCTCAAGAGGCCGCCGCGAAGAACGTTTCAGCTTGAATCCAAGGAAACTGTGATGCAGATCGAAAACAAGGTTTTTCTCGTCACCGGCGGTGCGTCCGGGCTCGGTGCCGCCACCGCTGAAATGCTGGTGGCCGCCGGTGCCAAAGTGATGCTGGTAGACATGAACGCCGACGCCGTCGCCGCTCAGGCCCAGCGCCTTGGCGCGCAGAGTGTGGTCGCCGACATCAGTGATGAGGCCGCCGCCGAAGCCGCAGTGCAAGCCACGGTGAAAGCCTTCGGCGGCCTCAATGGCCTGGTCAACTGCGCCGGTATCGTGCGCGGCGAAAAAATCCTCGGCAAGACCGGCCCGCATGCGCTGGCCAGCTTCAGCCAGGTGATCAATGTCAACCTGATCGGCAGCTTCAATATGCTGCGCCTGGCGGCAGCGGCGATTGCCGAGACTGAAGCGGATAGCGACGGCGAGCGCGGGGTGATCATCAATACTGCGTCGGCCGCTGCCTACGACGGCCAGATCGGCCAGGCGGCTTACGCAGCGTCCAAGGGCGCTATCGTCAGCCTGACCTTGCCCGCCGCTCGCGAGCTGGCGCGCTTTGGCATCCGCGTGATGACCATTGCCCCGGGCATTTTCGAGACGCCGATGATGGCCGGCATGACGCCTGAAGTACGCGCGTCCCTGGCGGCTGGCGTGCCGTTTCCACCCAGGCTCGGGAAACCGGACGAGTATGCCGCGCTGGTAAGGCATATCATTGAAAACAGCATGCTTAATGGCGAGGTGATCCGTCTCGACGGTGCCTTGCGCATGGCCGCCAGGTAGGAGAATTCGTCATGACTATTGCCAACGATCCGATTGTTATTGTCAGCGCCGTGCGCACCCCCATGGGCGGGTTCCAGGGCGAACTGAAAAGTCTCACCGCACCGCAACTGGGTGCTGCCGCGATCAGCGCCGCCGTCGAACGCGCCGGCATCGCCCCTGCTCTGGTCGAGGAAGTGCTGTTCGGCTGCGTCCTCTCCGCAGGCCTTGGCCAGGCCCCGGCGCGCCAGGCCGCGCTGGGTGCCGGGCTGGACAAATCAACCCGCTGCACCACGCTGAACAAAATGTGCGGCTCGGGTATGGAAGCGACGATGCTGGCCCACGACATGCTCGTCGCCGGCAGTGCCGAGGTGGTCGTCGCCGGAGGCATGGAGAGCATGTCCAACGCGCCGTACCTGCTGGACCGCGCACGCAGCGGTTACCGCATGGGTCACGGTCGCGTGATGGACCACATGTTTCTCGACGGGCTTGAAGACGCCTACGACAAGGGACGCCTGATGGGCACCTTCGCCGAAGACTGCGCCGAGACCAACGATTTCAGCCGAGAAGCCCAGGATGCCTTTGCCATTGCCTCGACCACCCGTGCACAGCAGGCGATCAAGGACGGCAGTTTCAAGGACGAGATCGTCCCGCTTACCATTACCGTCGGCAAGGAACAGGTGCTAATCAGTAACGACGAACAGCCGCCGAAAGCCAAACTGGACAAGATTGCTTCACTCAAGCCGGCGTTCCGCGACGGTGGCACCGTGACTGCGGCCAACTCCAGCTCGATCTCCGACGGCGCTGCGGCCCTGGTGTTGATGCGCCGCTCCGCTGCCGAAAAACAGGGGATCAAGCCGCTGGCAGTGATTCACGGGCATGCTGCCTTTGCCGATACCCCAGGCCTGTTCCCGGTCGCCCCGGTGGGCGCGATCCGCAAGTTGATGAAAAAGACGGGTTGGTCCCTGGACCAGGTCGATCTGTTTGAAGTCAACGAAGCGTTTGCGGTGGTCAGCCTGGTGACCATGGCCAAACTGGAAATCCCCCATGAAAAAGTCAACGTGCACGGCGGGGCTTGCGCACTGGGCCATCCAATTGGCGCATCCGGCGCGCGGATCCTGGTGACCCTGCTCTCGGCGCTGCGCCAGAAAGGCTTGAAGCGCGGCGTTGCAGCCATCTGCATCGGCGGCGGTGAAGCCACGGCCATGGCTGTGGAATGCCTGTACTAAAACCCGCACCCCCCCTGTAGGAGCTGCCGCACGCTGCGATCTTTTGACCTTGAAGATCATCATTAAAAGATCGCAGCCTGCGGCAGCTCCTATACGGGGTATTTCATATTCAAGGATTTGGCATGATTCCCAATGACGAACAATCCCAGATCAGCGACGCGGCACGGCAGTTTGCCCAGGAACGGCTGAAACCGTTCGCCGCCGAGTGGGACCGCCTGCATCGTTTTCCCACCGAAGCCATCGGCGAAATGGCCGACCTGGGCTTCTTCGGCATGCTCGTGCCGGAGCAATGGGGCGGCTGCGACACCGGTTACCTGGCCTACGCCATGGCCCTGGAAGAGATCGCGGCCGGTGACGGTGCGTGCTCGACCATCATGAGCGTGCACAACTCGGTGGGCTGCGTGCCGATCCTCAATTACGGCACCGATGAGCAGAAAGAACGCTTTCTCAAACCCCTGGCCAGGGGCGACATGCTCGGCGCTTTTGCCCTCACCGAACCCCAGGCCGGTTCCGATGCCAGTGGCCTGAGAACACGTGCCCGCCTGGAAGGCGACCACTACGTGCTCAACGGCTGCAAACAGTTCATCACCTCCGGGCAGAATGCCGGCGTGGTGATCGTGTTTGCCGTGACGGACCCGAGCGCAGGCAAGCGCGGGATCACCGCCCTGATCGTCCCCACCGATTCACCGGGCTACAAAGTCGCGCGGGTCGAAGACAAGCTCGGCCAGCACGCCTCCGACACCTGCCAGATTCTCTTCGAAGACGTGAAGGTGCCAGTGGCCAACCGTTTGGGCGAGGAGGGTGAAGGCTACAAAATCGCCCTGGCCAACCTAGAAGGCGGTCGTGTCGGCATTGCTTCGCAATCGGTGGGCATGGCCCGAGCCGCGTTCGAAGCAGCCCGGGACTACGCAGGGGAGCGGGAAAGTTTCGGCAAGCCGATCATCGAACATCAGGCTGTCGCGTTCCGCCTCGCCGACATGGCGACCCAGATTGCCGTTGCCCGGCAGATGGTGCACTACGCAGCGGCTTTGCGTGACAGCGGCAAGCCCGCCCTGGTCGAAGCCTCGATGGCCAAGTTGTTTGCCTCGGAAATGGCTGAAAAAGTCTGTTCTGCGGCCTTGCAAACCCTGGGCGGCTACGGTTACCTGAACGACTTCCCGCTGGAGCGCATCTACCGCGACGTGCGGGTGTGCCAGATCTACGAGGGCACCAGCGACATTCAACGCATGGTTATCTCGCGCAACCTTTGAACAGGAGTCCATTTGTGAACTACGAAACGATTTTGCTGGAAATCCACGGTCGTGTTGGCCTGATCACCCTGAACCGGCCCCAGGCGTTAAACGCATTGAATGCGCAGATCGTCAGCGAACTGAACCAGGCGCTCGATGGCCTGGAAGCTGACTCGAACATCGGCTGCATCGTGCTCACCGGTTCAAAAAAAGCCTTCGCGGCCGGCGCCGACATCAAGGAAATGGCCGAGCTGACGTATCCGCAGATCTACCTCGACGATCTGTTCAGCGACAGCGACCGCGTGGCCAATCGCCGCAAGCCCATCATTGCTGCGGTGAACGGTTTTGCCTTGGGTGGCGGTTGTGAACTGGCACTGATGTGCGACTTCATTCTGGCGGGCGACAATGCCCGGTTCGGCCAACCGGAAATCAACCTCGGTGTGCTCCCGGGCATGGGCGGCACCCAGCGCCTGACCCGCGCAGTCGGGAAGGCCAAGGCCATGGAAATGTGTCTGAGCGGACGTTTGATCGACGCCGTGGAAGCAGAGCGCTGTGGCATCGTGGCGCGCATCGTGCCGGCGGATGAGTTGCTGGCCGAGGCATTGAAAGTCGCCGCGTTGATCGCCGCTAAATCCCTGCCGATTGCGATGATGGTCAAGGAAAGCGTCAACCGCGCGTTCGAAGTCAGCCTGTCTGAGGGCGTGCGCTTTGAGCGTCGTGTATTCCATGCGGCGTTCGCGACGCAGGATCAGAAGGAAGGGATGGCGGCGTTTATTGCCAAGCGTGAGGCGCAGTTCCAGGGCCAGTAATCGCGTAAGGCTATCGCGGGCGAGCCTTGCTCCTACAGGTTATCAGTGACTGTGGGAGCAAGGCTTGCCCGCAGTGCTTGCAGGCCCTAAACCAGATAGTTCTTCAATTCTCGGGCGATCACCATCCGCTGAATCTCGCTCGACCCCTCATAGATCTGCGTGATCCGCGCATCGCGGTAGTAGCGCTCCACCGGGTAGTCTTCCAGGTAGCCATACCCACCATGAATCTGTATCGCCGAAGAGCAGACCTTCTCGGCCATTTCCGACGCGAACAGCTTGGCTTGTGACGCCTCCGACAGGCAAGGCTTGCCGGCGCTGCGCAAGCGCGCCGCGTGCAGGATCAACAGGCGCGCCGCGTTCAGCCGGGTGTGCATGTCGGCGAGCAGATTGGCAATGCTCTGGTGCTCAATGATCGGCTTGTCGAACTGCACCCGACCACGGGCATAGTCCAAGGCTGCTTCAAATGCCGCGCGGGCGATGCCCAGCGCCTGGGCGGCGATGCCGATGCGTCCACCTTCAAGGTTGGACAGGGCGATGGCCAGGCCCTTGCCGCGTTGACCCAGCAGATTGGCTTCGGGGATGGTGCAATTGTTCAGGGTGACTGCGCAGGTATCGGATGCGCGAATGCCCATCTTGTGTTCGGTGCGATCTACGATGAAACCGGCGGTATCAGTCGGCACCAGGAAGGCGGAAATTCCGCGTTTGCCCAGGTCCGGGTCGGTCACGGCGAACACGATGGCCAATTTGGCGCGCTTGCCATTGCTGACAAATTGCTTGGCGCCGTTGATCACCCACTGGCCATCGCGCAGTTCCGCGCGGGTGCGCAAGTTGTGTGCTTCGGAACCGGCTTGGGGTTCGGTCAGGCAGAAGCAGCCAATGGCTTTGCCGCTGGCCAGGTCCGGCAGCCAGGCCTGTTTCTGTTCTTCGGTGCCGAAGTTCAGCACGGGCCCGCAACCGACGGAATTGTGGATGCTCATCAGGGCGCCGGTGGCGCCGTCACCTGCGGAAATTTCCTCCACCGCCAGCGCATAGGCCACGTAGTCGACATAGGTGCCGCCCCATTCCTCGGGTACCACCATGCCCAGCAGGCCGAGCTCGCCCATCTTCGCCACCAGGGCGTCATCAATCCAGCCGGCCTTTTCCCAGGCCTGGGCATGAGGCGCGATTTCACCCCGGGCGAAATCCCGGGCCATGTCGCGGATCATCACTTGCTCTTCGCTCAATTCGATATCGTGCATGGCTCAGCTCCCGCTCCGATCGAAGCCTTCAAAGAAACTCTCCACATGCCCGGCGCCCAGCGCCTGCAAGGTGGGCGGGTTCCAGCGTGGCGTCTTGTCTTTGTCGATCAGCAAGGCGCGCACGCCCTCGATCAGGTCACCACGCTCGAACCACTGGCGGTCCAGGTGCAGTTCAAGGGCAAAACAGTCTTCCAGACTCAGGTGGCGACCACGGCGCAGCATTTCCAGGGTGACCCCCATGGCCAGCGGCGAGCGCGTCTCCAGCAGGTCAGCAGTCGCCAGCGCCCAGTCGTGGCTGTCAGCCACCGTGACTGCACGCAGTTGCTCAACCATACTCGGCACGTCGGGCAAGGCGAAGAAGTGATCGATGGCCGGGCGCAGCGCAATGAACGGTGCCTCGGGCAGTTGCTGCACCGCGAGCCGGGCCAGTACGCCCTGCAGGTCCTTGAGCGCGGTGTCGTGCCATGCCATCTGATCAAGCTGCTCGTCCAGGATGGCGATTTTATTGCTGTCCAGGTACCAGTCGGCCAGCCCGCAGTAGAGAGCATCGGCTGCGCGAATCTGCACGCCGGTGACGCCCAGGTAGATCCCCAGCTCGCCGGGCACGCGAGGCAGGAAGTAGCTGCCGCCGACGTCCGGGAAATAGCCTATGCCCACTTCCGGCATCGCCAGGCGGCTTTTTTCCGTGACCACCCGCAGGTCGGCACCTTGCACCAGGCCCATGCCGCCGCCCAGGACAAATCCGTCCATCAGCGCCAGCACCGGTTTGCGGTAGTGGTGAATGGCGAGGTCCAGGGCATATTCCTCGACGAAGAAATCCTGGTGCAGCGAGTCGCCGTTCTTGAAGCTGTCGTACAGCGAGCGGATGTCACCACCGGCACAGAAGGCTTTTTCTCCGGCGCCGCGCAATACGACGGCGTGTACCGTCGAATCCTGCGCCCAGGCGTCGAGCTGGCGCTGCAGGTTACGCACCATGTCGAGAGTGAGGGCATTGAGACCGGCGGGACGATTGAGGGTAAGGTGACCAATGTGGTTGCGTACTTCGGCCAGCACGTCGTTGTGCGTGGCATCCATGGACTGAGTCCCCGGAGAAGAAACCTGAGCAGTCATCACTAACTCCCTGCTTTTATTGTTCTTTATAGAGAAGCTCGCACGCGAGCGATCAAGGATCGTACCAGTGCAAATTTGTGATGTACAACCGGGATATCTGCAGGTCCAGTCTGCAGATATGCATGCAGCGAGCGGAATCTGACTACGCGGACCGTTCAGTGAACACGTCGCCAATGCTACGCCGCCGGGCGTGCACTTCACTGGCATGGATCAATTGCTCGAGGTCTTCGGGCGTGACGTCGTAGAAGGCCTCCAGGTCTGCCAGGGCCAGCTTCAAATCCTGGGCGGTGATGCCTTGGCTGTCGACCACGGCGGGACCGGCGGTCACTGCCACCGGGGGCTCGCCTGCACGTTTGGGATAACGGATGCGCGTCAGGTTGTTGTAGAGCAGGGCACATAACAACAGGGTGGCAGCCCCGAGCATGACGGGCCCCAGAGCTTGCCAGTCAAGGGCGATGGTCGCAGGGTCGGCCAGCACCAGGGTCAGGGCCAAGGCGCCGGCTGGCGGGTGCAGGCAACGCAGCCAGCACATCAGGATCAGCGCAACACCCGCCGCCAGGCATGCGCTGGTCAACGTGCGACCGAGCACGTGCGCTACCAGCAGAGCTACCACTGCAGCACTCAGGTAGCCGCCCAGGATCGCCCAGGGTTGGGCGAGGGCACCGGATGACACGGCAAACAGCAGCACGGCCGAAGCCCCCAGCGGCCCGATAAGGTGTTGGGCCACTTCGACGCCGAATACCTGGCTGCACAGCCAGACGGTGAACATCGTACCTATGGCCATGCCAATCGCGGCGCGGCTCCATTCAGTGGGGCGAGTGTTGATGGCGGCAGGTAACCAGCGAGCAAGCATGAATTAAACGATCCGTGAAAAGCAGGCGAAAAAAAAGGCTCGGCTGGAAACCCAGTAAGCCCTTGAAAGTGTTCCCTCTGTTGGGGGAGGAACGCGCACAGTTTGCCTCGCTATACGGTCACTGACAAATTCATATTAATGCAGGTTGAATGCATTAATTATGAGTTTAATTGGAGCGTTGCGATTTTTAAATGACAGCTGATTTGACTTTTGCAGCCCCGGCCGGCAGGGTTGGGAGCCCCACCGGGGCACGTCAGATGATGGAGCTTGTGATTCGTCCCGCACCTGACCACCGCAAGGCAGCCGATTGCTGTTTTTTGCTCCATGACACCGATTTCAATCAAGGCCGTTTCGTTTGACTGACTTACCCGCTTCCAAGGCTAATCCGCTCACTGTCTACCTGGCGCGATTGGCACCCTCCAGCCAAATGACGATGCGTTATGTCCTGCAGGATGCCGCCGATCGCCTGGGTTTCGAAGACATGAACGTCGAGGAAATTCCCTGGCATCAATTACAGCCAGAGGATGTCGTTGCGCTGGTTGCAGCGCTGCGCGAGGACGGTTATGCGCCCAACACCTCATCGCTGTACGTCAACGCCGTGCGCGGGGTAATGAATGAAGCCTGGCGCATGAGCCTGATCAGCCAGGAACACCTGTTGAAGATGCGCTCGGTCAAGGGCATCGCCGGCACGCGGCTGTCCCAGGGGCGCAACCTACGCCGTTCGCTGATCCAGGAACTGATGGCGGTGTGTGCCGCCGACCCCAGGCCACAGGGGCTGCGCGACGCCGCTATCATTGCAATTCTGTATGGCTCGGGGATGCGCAAGTCGGAGTCGGTCAACCTGGACCTCAGTCAGTTGGATTTTGCCGAGCGCAGCCTGCGAGTGACGGGCAAGGGCAACAAGCAGTTGATCAAATATGCGCCCACCTGGGCCTTTGCCAAGCTCGACGCCTGGCTCGAACTGCGCCGCTCGCAGCTCAAGGAGGGGGAGGTGGATGACCCGTTCCTGTTCAACCGCATTCGTCGAGGCAGCCACATCACGCGCGAGCGCATCACCAAACATGCGATCTATTACATTGCCCGCCAGCGTGGCGCGCAGGTCGGCGTGAAGATCATGCCCCACGATTTTCGGCGGTCGTTCATCACCCGGGTGATCGAGGAGCACGACCTGTCGATCGCGCAGAAGCTGGCGCACCACAGCAATATCCAGACGACCGCCAACTACGATGTGCGTGACGACAACGAGCGGCGGCGGGCGGTGGATCGTTTCGATTTGTGATGCCGTTGTAGGAGCGAGCTCGCTCGCGATGGTCGTGAACGATCTCTCTGGCAGCCTGACACCCCGCGTTATCGTTGACGACCATCGCGAGCGAGCTCGCTCCTACAGTGGGTGCACCTGAACGATGGCCCTGGCAGCCTGATATCCCGCTTGAACAGTGCCGAACATACAGTGGGGGCAACGCCCGGCGCAGGATTTGTCAGTGTTTACAGGCTGGTGGGGCAGGTGGTTTGCGGATTGCCTGCCGCCTGGCTGATCAGCGCGGCCAGACGCTTGACGTTGTTCTGCTGCGCATCAACCAGGTCGTCAATCGAAGGCCCGGAAGGGGTCTTCAAGGTGCTGCGGCAGGTGAGGGTGCCCTTTTCAGTGGCGCCTGCGTCGCGCAGGCGCCATTTTACGTCGATCAGCCCATATTGACCCGGAATCGAGTCGAACCGCTGCACCTCAAGGCGCACCGAGATATTGCGCCTGGGGTTGCTGTTGACCATCTGGTCGACCAGCGCGCTGCGTAACTCATCCACCAGGCTAGCGCCCCACCATTGGGTTTCAAGAATCGCGATCCCGGTATTGCCCTGGCGCACGACGATCTGCGGACGATCGACCTGGGGCGGCACCGTGAGTGATTCGATCTGGATCTGCGCCGTGGACTGCGAATTCGCGTTCAACTGCGCCGGGGTCAACGTATGGAACTGAATCGGATCACTGCGGCAGGCGGCGAGCAATGACAGCGCGGCGAGCAGGGTGATCTTCAGCGGAAAAGCCATGGGTGATGCTCCTGTGGTCATTTGCTCGGCGGCCCTTGCAGGTCGATAGGCGCGGCATTATTGGGGCGTCCGCGAATCAGCGATTCGGGGTGGCGTCCCAGGTAATCCGCCAGGTCGCGCAAGGAACGCGAGGTACGGCCCAGATCGTCCAGGGTTTCGGACAGTTGCTCACGTTGCGGCGAGTCCTCGGCCAATGTCGAGTTGGCCGACTGCAAGGTCTTGCTGACGTCGGCCAGGGTGCTCTGGACGCCGGGCAACGTCTTGGCATTGAACTGGGTCAGGCCCTTGCGCAGCTCGACCAGATTGGCATCGAGGTTGTTGGCGATTCGTTCGATCGGCAGTTTGTTGATCTTGTCGACCATCGCCTCCAGTTTGCCCTGAATCTCCTCCAGGCTGCCCGGAATGGTTGGAATGCTGACGGGGCGGGCAGTCGCATCGAACGCGACCTTTGGCGCCTTGGGATAGAAGTCCAGCGCAATGTACAGCTGTCCTGTCAACAGGTTGCCACTGCGGGCCTGGGCGCGCAGGCCGTTCTCGACGAAGGAGCCCATCAGGCGCACACCGGCGGCCTCGTCGTTGGAGTCGTGATTCAACACCTTTTGAATCTTGGTATGCGCCGTGCCGAGGCGTTGCGGGTAGATGACGATGCCGACATTCACCGGAAAGCTGCGCTTCTGCGCATCGAAATCGAGGTTGACCGAAACGACTCTGCCGAACTCCGTACCGAGGAACTCCACCGGGGCGCCGACCTTCAGCCCACGCAGCGCCTGATCGAAACGCAGGCTCAGGTACTGCGCCTTGCCATTGGGCGGGGCGAGGGCGGTCTGCTGGTCAGGGAACAGCTCGTAGGCATATTCTTCTGCCGCGGGTTTGTCGTCAGGGCTGTACTCAGGGGCGCGAAAGGCGATGCCGCCGACCAGTATCGAGGACAACGACTCGGTCTTGAGCGCAAAGCCGTTGGCGCCGACACTTACATCAATGCCGCTGGCGTTCCAGAACCGGGTGTTTTGTGTGACATAGGCATCATTGGGCGAGTGGACGAACACGTCGATGTTCACCCCTTTGCCATCGGGGTCCAGGGCGTAGGCCACCACCTGGCCGACCGGGATCTTGCGGTAGTAGACAGGCGAGCCGATGTCCAGCGAGCCCAGGTCCTGGGTGTGCAGGGTAAAGCGCTTGCCCGGTTCGCCGTAGGTGATCGGCGGCGGGTTTTCCATGCCCTGGAAGCGCTTCGCCCGGGTGTTGGCCTGGCCGATATCAGCGCCGATGTAATCGCCGGACAGCAGGGTGTCGATACCCGACACACCGCCAGCCCCGATGCGCGGGCGCACGACCCAGAACTTCGAGTCTTCACGGGTAAAGCTTTCCGCCTGCTTGGCCAGTTTTATCGTGGCATTGACACTTTTCTGGTCGTCACTGAGTTCGACTTCCGAGACATGGCCGATCACCACGTTGCGGTACTTGACCTCGGTCTTGTTGGCGGTGAGGCCGGCGCCCGTCTTGAACGTGATGGTGATGGTCGGCCCTTGCTGCAGGATGCTGTGCACCACCAGCGAAATACCTACCAGTACCGCAACGATCGGCACGATCCACACCAGGGAAACGCTGAACCTGCGGGTCTTGATCGGGGCCTGGCCGGGGGCCTGGGGCCCGTCAGTGGCTTGCGACTTCATCCATGACCTCCTCGATATGCGGCTTTTCCCGCGATTCATTCCAGATCAGGCGTGGGTCGAAACTCATCGCCGCCAGCATGGTGAACACCACCACCAGGCCAAAAAACAGAATACCCGGCCTTGGCTCGATATCGGCCAGGGCCTGAAATTTCACCAGGGCGGCGACCAGCGCCACGACGATGACGTCGAGCATCGACCAGTAGCCGATCACCTCGACGAAGCGATACATTTTCGAGCGCTCCCTGCGTGCCCACAGGCTGTTGCGCTGGACGGTCACCAGCAGCAGCGTCAGGGCCACGAACTTGATGCCCGGCACCGCGATGCTGGCGATGAAGATGATCAGGGCGATGTCCCAGGCACCCGCTTCCCAGAACTCCAGCACGCCACTCATGATCGTGCTGTCGGCGCCATTGCCGACCATCTTTGTGTTCATGACCGGCAACAGGTTGGCGGGAATGTAGAACACCAGCGAGGTCAGCAGGTAAGCCCAGGTCCGGGTGATCGAGTTGGTCTTGCGTCGGTGCAAGGGCGCGTCACAGCGTTCGCACTCATGGGGTTCATGCGTCATGTCGCACGCCAGGCCGCAACTGTGACAGAGGCATAGGTCGAGGTCATGCGCCACTGGCGGTCGGCTCATAGGGTGTCCCACAGATCACGCACGTCGCGCCCGGCGATGCGGATCATCATCAGGCTGAGCACGGCAAGGGCGAACAGGCCGATGCCGGGCAATACATCGAGCAACCCTGCCAGTTTGATCACGGCGACCATGGCCCCCAGCAGGCAGACTTCGAGCATGCTCCAGGGGCGCAGGGTTTCCAGCCAGCGCATGCAGGGTTTGAAGCCGGGGCAGCGTTGCCCGGAGAGGGCGAAACCGAGTACCCAGATCAGCAGCACCAGCTGAAAGATCGGGGCGATGATCATGGCGATGGCTGCGACCATGGCGATGAAGGTGATGGGGCCCTGGCTGAGGGCCAGTACCGAATCCCAGAGCGTGGCACTGTTTTTCAAGCCCTTGAGGCTGATGCTCATTACCGGGTAGAAGTTGGTGAAGATCCACACCACCAGCGCCGTGAGGCTCAACGCCAGGCGCTGCTCTATGGTCAAGCCGTTATAGCGCTGGAGCACCCCGCCACAACGTGAGCACAGGGTTTTCTGATGTTTGGCGAGCGTCGCTTTTTGAAACACGCAATCGCAATGCTCGCAGATGATCAACTGGTCGTTCGAGGCCATGGGTCGCGCTCAATAAGAGGCTTTAAAGGCAGAGCACCTCCTCAATATAGAGGCGAGTGGCGAATCAGCAAATCGAAATTGAATCAAAGCCATGAGACGACAGGATGCATGAACCCTGCAGGAGCTGCCGAAGGCTGCGATCTTTGCCTTTATTTAGGGTCAAGGTCAAAAGATCGCAGCCTTCGGCAGCTCCTACGGGGGCGGATTTAGCCCAGGATTTCGCGCACCCGATACCACAACATCCCCAGCGCCAGCAGCGGCGAGCGCAGCATCGGGCCGCCGGGGAAGGTCATGTGCGGCACGGCGCTGAATACATCGAAGCCCTGGCTGTGTCCGGCATGTATCGCTTCACCCAGTAGCTTGGCGCACCAATGGGTCACGTTCAGCCCATGCCCGGAGTAACCCTGGGCATAGTAGACATTCGGGTGCTGGCCCAAGCGACCGACCTGGGGGAAGCGATTGGCGCTGATGCCGATCTTGCCGCCCCATTGGTAGTCGATGCGCACATCCGCCAGTTGCGGGAACACCTTGAGCATCTGCGGGCGCATATAGGCGGCAATGTCCGCCGGGTCGCGGCCGGAATAATGACAGGCACCGCCAAACAACAAGCGTCGGTCGGCCGAAAGCCGGTAATAATCCAGCCCGACCTTCTGATCGCACAACGCCAGGTTGTGGGGGATCAATGCACTGGCGGCATCCGCGGTCAGCGGCTCGGTCGCAATGATGTAGCTGCCGGCGGGCAACACCTTGCCACTGAGTTTGGGCTCGAGTTCATCCAGGTGCGCGTTGCACGCCAGCACCAGCCTGCCCGCACGCACCGTGCCACCCGCGCAACGCACCTGCACCGTATCGCCATGGATCAACTCCAGCACCGGACTCTGCTCGAAGATCTGCACCCCGAGGGACGCAGCCAGGCGTGCTTCGCCAAGGATCAGGTTGAGCGGATGCAGGTGCCCCGAGCCCATGTCCACCAGGCCGCCGGCATACACGCCGGAGTCCACCACTTCCTGGCGGATCTGCTGCGGCCCCACCAGGCGGGTTTCATGGGCGTATCCACTCGTCTGCAGTTGCTGCTGCTCAGCCTTGAATGCGGCGAACTGCGCCTGGGTGTTGGCCAGTTCGCAAAAGCCCCAGCGCAAGTCGCAATCAATGGCGTGCTCGCGAATGCGCTGGCCCACCAGTTCGACCGATGCTGTGCCGGCGTGCTCCAGATAACGCACGCCATCCGCCCCGATGTAACGGCCAAACCCGCTGACGTCATGGCCGATCCCACGGATCAACTGTCCACCATTGCGCCCACTGGCGCCCCAGCCAATCCGCCGTGCTTCGAGCAGAATCACCGAAAGCCCACGCTGCGCCAGCTCGATCGCGGTATTGACCCCGGTAAAACCGCCGCCTATCACACACACGTCAACTACCCGATCAGTCGCCAGGCTCGGGTAGGCCGTCAGGTCCCGGGCCGTGGCGGCGTAGTAAGAGTGCGCATGTTCCTGAGTGTACTGGTTCATTTGTTGGACTTCACTTTGCTCCACGAACGCGTCATCAGTCGCATGATCGCCTGGGGCGGGGTAGTCGAGATGTAGAGCTTGTCGAGGACGGCCTGAGGAGGATAGACCTCGGGGTTGTTTACCAGCTCCGGGTCCATGAATTGTTTGGCGTCAGGGTTGGGGTTGGCGTAGCCGACCGAGGCGCTGACTTTGGCAATCACTTGCGGGTCGAGCAGGTAATTGATGAACGCATGGGCTTCTTTAGGGTTGCTAGCGTCGGCTGGAATCGCCAGCAGGTCAAACCACAGGTTGCTGCCTTCCTTGGGGATGGCGTAGGCGATGTTCACCCCGTTCCCGGCTTCCTTGGCGCGGTTGGCGGCCTGGAACACGTCGCCGGAATAGCCGAAGGCGACGCAGATGTCACCATTGGCCAGGTCGGACACATACTTGGACGAGTGGAAATACGTGATGTATGGGCGGATGCTCAGGAGTTTGGCTTCGGCTTTCTGGTAATCCTCGGGATTTTCACTGCGCGGGTCCATGCCCATGTAATTGAGAATGGCGGGGAACACTTCGTCCGCCGAATCCATCATCGAGACGCCGCACTGGCTGAGTTTTTTCAGGTTTTCCGGCTCGAACATCACGGCCCAGGAGTCGATCCGGTCGATGCCGAGCACCTGTTTGACCTTTTCAACGTTGTATCCGATGCCGTTAGTGCCCCACAGGTACGGCACCGAATGCTCGTTACCCCGGTCGTTGCTTTCCAGCAGGGCGAGGAGCTTGGGGTCCAGGTGCTTGTAGTTAGGCAATTGCGCGCGATCGAGCTTGAGGAACGCGCCGGCTTTTACCTGACGGGCGAGGAAGTGGTTGGACGGCACCACCACGTCGTATCCGGTCCGCCCGGCGAGCAGCTTGCCTTCGAGGGTTTCGTTGGAATCAAAGACGTCATAGATGACTTTTATCCCGCTTTTCGCCTGGAAGTCGACCAGGGTGGTCTCGCCAATGTAATCGGTCCAGTTGTAGACACTGACGGTAGGCTGGGCCTGAGACACTGCGCTGAACAGCAAGGCCAGCGTTGCCGGGACCACGGATTTCAATAGACGCATTCGACACCTCTTGGAGTTATTGGATTTTTCAGGTGTTTCTGTCGTGTTGTTGGTGGCTCATCGCGAGCAGGCTCACTCCCACAGTTGACGGCATTCCAAAGTGGGAACGAATGGCATGCATTCCCCTGAGGGAGCGAGCCTGGTCGCGATGGGGCCTTCGCAGACGCCTGATACCTAAACGCTGAACAACAGAAATTCACGCTCCCACGAACTGATCACCCGCTTGAAGTTCTCGTGTTCGGCGCGCTTCACCGCGACATACCCGCGCACGAATTTGCTGCCCAGGACCTTTTCGATGGTCTGGCACTCTTCCATTTGCGTCAGGGCGTCCTCGATGGTGATCGGCAGGCGCAGGTTGCGCCGCTCATAGGCGCGACCCTCTACCGCCGCGCTTGGCTGCACGCCTTCGATCATGCCCAGGTAACCACACAACAGGCTGGCGGCAATCGCCAGGTAGGGGTTGGCATCTGCGCCGGGCAGGCGGTTCTCCACGCGCATCGCCTCGGGGCTTGAGGTCGGTACCCGCAGGCCGACGGTACGGTTCTCCTCGCCCCATTCGACGTTCACCGGGGCCGAGGTGTCCGGCAGGAAGCGGCGGAACGAATTGACGTTGGGCGCGAACATCGGCAGCACTTTGGGGATGTACTTCTGCAGGCCGCCAATGTGGTTTAAAAACAGCTCGCTCATCTTGCCGTCGGCGTCGACGAAAATCGGCTGGCCGGTGCTGATGTCCACCACGCTCTGGTGAATGTGCATGGCGCTGCCGGGCTCATCGCCGATGGGCTTGGCCATGAAGGTTGCCGCCACGTTGTGCTTGAGCGCCGCTTCGCGCAGCGTGCGCTTGAATACGGTGATCTGGTCGGCAAGGTCCAGCGCGTCGCCGTGACGGAAGTTGATCTCCATCTGCGCCGGGCCGTCTTCGTGGATCAGTGTGTCCAGGTCAAGGCCTTGCAGTTCACACCAGTCGTAGACGTCTTCGAACAACGGGTCGAATTCATTGGCGGCGTCGATGGAAAACGACTGCCGGCCACTTTCCGCACGGCCCGAACGGCCCAGTGGTGCCTTGAGGGGCAAGTCCGGGTCTTCGCAGCGCTGGGTCAGGTAGAACTCCATTTCCGGCGCAACAATCGGTCGCCAGCCTTTGTCGGTGTACAACTGCAGGACTTTTTTCAGGACGTTGCGCGGTGACAGTTCAATGGGGTTGCCGAACTTGTCGAACGTGTCATGGATAACGATAGCCGTCGGCTCGATGGCCCACGGCACCACGTACACCGCGTCGGCGTCGGGCTTGCAGACCATGTCGATATCGGCCGGGTCGAGCAGGTCGTAGTAGATGTCGTCATCGACAAAGTCCCCGGTCACCGTTTGCAACAGCACACTTTCCGGCAGGCGCATGCCTCGCTCATGCAGGAACTTGTTGGTGGGTGCAATCTTGCCGCGTGCAATGCCGGTCAAATCGCTGACGACGCACTCGACTTCGGTAATCTTGTGATCTTTCAGCCAAGTGAACAGCTGATCGAAAGGGACATTCATACAGACCTCGTTATTGGTTTTATTAACGCCGGGGAGGGCGGTTTCATCCACCACACCCTTCCCCTGGGACGCGTTGACGACTATCTTGGGCGAGCCTTGCAGTTCCATCTATCCACTTTCAGCAGCACCAAAACGCACCAAACGAGTGCGTAAGGTTCACCCATGACAGCGTCCAGCCCGTTACAAGTCCAAGCGTTCAACACCGAAGATGTGGCCGAACAGATCCGCGCCACGCCCGGGTGGGTGCAGCAATACCAGCAGATGTCACCGGGGCATTTCGCCGGGCGCGTGCGTTACCTGGACCTGCAGGGCGTGGAGATTTACGAAGAGCAGATGAACACCCGGGTCGAGCAGAATTTCAGTGCGCCCCAGGGGGCGCTGGCGTTCTGTTTCGATCGCAGTGACAACGCGTTGTATGTGCTCAATGGCGAGAGCCGCAACATCTGGATCACCCCGGAGAACTACCAGGAAATCGCCGTGGTGTTCGGTCCGGACTTCGTGCGACGTCACGGCCTGGACGTTGCCAGGCTCGAGGGTCTGTTCCTGGCGCCGTTGAATTCAGGACAGAACGCCTTGTTCAGTCGCTGGCTCAGCAGCACCTTGACCCAGCTGACACAGACAATCGATCCACCCAGCAGGGAAGCCCTGACCCAACAGTTGCTCGAGGACTGCCTCTATCTGCTCGACAATGCCAGTGTGTGCCTGGATCACGGTGGTCTGCAGCGCCGCACCGAGGAACGGGCGGTGATGAAGCGCATTGGTGAGTGGGCAGCGGACTCGCCGGAGGAAACCCTCAACCTGCTGCAACTTGCCCAGGTTGCCGGGGTGTCGTTGCGCCAGGTCCAGCACGCGTTCAAGGCCTACACCGGCATGACGCCCACCCACTGGCTGCGCTTGCGCCGACTGAACAGTGCGCACCGCGAACTGCTCGGGTGCAGACCCATGGACACTACCGTGGCCGAGGTCGCGATGAAGTGGTCGTTCTGGCATCTGGGGCGGTTTTCCAGCAGCTACCGTGCGTTGTTCAAGGAACTGCCAAGCGAGACACTCAAGCGCAGTGGCCGAAACCACCGCGCAACTGGATGATCCTGTGTCTGCCAATCCCTGTGGCGAGGGCGCTCGCTCCCGCTGTTTTTCGCAGGCGTATCTTTATCCCAATCAGACTGTCGGCGCAGGTGTGGCCAACGCGATTCCCGCCGCGCCTAACCGCTTCAGTATCTCGAACAACAGATCACTCTTGGTCGCGGCGACGATCCTCGGGCTGCTGACGTAGCCCGTGACGGTCAGCGTGATGCCCTCGGGGCTGAGCTTGCTGAAGCGCACCATCGGCGCAGGCTTGTCGAGAATGGTTTCGTGCTCGCAGTAGGTGTCGTACAGCAGGTTCTTGACTTGCTCGGGGTCAATGTCCAGCGGAAAGGTCAGCTCCAGGCTGGCCACCCCCTGCGCGCTGCCGCCCAGGGTCACATTGCGCAGGTTCTGCGAGATTAGCTGCGAGTTAGGGACGATGACGATGGAGCGGTCGCTGAGCTGAATTTCCGTGGCCCGCACGTTGATCCGGCGAATATCGCCTTCGACCCCGCTGATACTGATCAGGTCGCCTACCTTTACCGGGCGCTCGGTCAGCAGAATCAGGCCGGAAACGAAGTTCTTCACGATCTCCTGCAAACCGAAACCGATGCCCACCGACAGGGCGCTGACGATCCACGCCAGGTTGGTCCACTGGATACCCAGGGACGACAGCGTCAGCAGGATCACCAGCGCGTAGCCGATGTTGGCAAATAGCGTGCTGAGGGACGCGCACATGCCCGGATCCATATTGGTCTTGGGCAGGAACTCGTTATCCAGCCAGCGGCGCAGCGAGCGGATCAGGTAGATGCCGATCAGCAGCGCCAGCACCGCGTTGAGCAAATGAGCCGGAACCACATTGAGTTTGCGCAAGCCGTCGCCACCGAGGATAGCCACCACCTGGCTGAATAATTGCCCCAGCGTGACTCCGACGCCACCGACGAACATGGAAATGATCGCCAGCAACAGCAACGCGGCGCGGCCCACACCGGACAGCACGATGGAAATTTGCTCGAGACGAGTGTCACCGATGCCGAGCAATTGTTTGAGCGCCTTGCCGCTCGCGCTCTTGGCGGAGAACAGGTATTCACAGCTGTCCTTGAGCAGCTGGATGAGCAGGTAGAAACCGCAGAGGACGAGGAAGCCCCAGACCAGTTCATAGGTGATGAAGCGTGCCAGGGACACGTAACCGATCAGCAGGGCGAACAGCGAAATGATCATGGCCACGGTGGCAGCGGAATAAATCAGCCCGGCCAGCGTGGTACTGGCCTCCGGTGAGTCGCCGGCCACCACTACGGCCCTGCGGGCTTTGTTGGCGCGGCGAAACAGCATCGCAAACAGCACGGTGACGACCAGGGCAATCACCCCGCGCCCCAGCAATATGGCCGAGGCGCTCATGCCGCTGACATTGCTGATTTGCGCCAGGCCCACCAATACCAGCAGGGTGCAGGCCACTATCCGCGGAAAGGGTTCGAGTGCGTGGGCCACGGAGTCGGAGATGGTCGGCAGCCGCCACGACGGATGCGCGGTCGACAACAGCGCGCGGCTCAACCCGGTAATCATCACGCACAGATAAATCAGCTTTTCAAACTCGTCGGCGAAATTCTGCAGCATTGGTGTCAGCGGCAGCTGGCGGGTGAGTGCGTAGAACAGCAACTGCATCGCCAGCGCGGTAGCGAGCACCGTGGCGATCACCGAAGCCAGGGCAAGCGAACTGCGACGCAAACGTCCTTCAGGCATGCGATGAATACACAGCCAGGTCAGTCCGCGATCAGCCACCCTGCGGCCCCAGCTCCAGATTGCCAGTGCCAGCACCACCAACAACACGGTAGCCAGACGTTTGCCCGGTTGCCAGGCGACTGCCAGGGCGTCTTGGGCCTGCTCTACGAACTCGCTCAAGCGCTGGCGATCGTCTTTGCGCGGGCTGAACAACGGCGACCAGAACTCCGGCCCCAGGATGCTGCCACTGCGCAGGGTGACCTCGCTCTCCAGAAGGCTGCGGCGAATGCCGGCGATCTGCGGGATGAGCCCGGCGGCGCTGGCTCTGAGCGCTGCCAGTGTGGTGAGGCTGGCGTCGATCCGGCGCTTTTGCTCAGACAGGTCAGCGCGTTGCATGGCGATTTCCGACTTCTCTGCGCCGACCTCGACCGGCGACACCGGCCCCAGCACGTCCAGTTGCGCCTGCAACTGCTTCTGCTCGGGCAGCAGCGTTGACTGCAGGGTGTCGATGTCATTGATATACAGCTGCACCGAATCCTGCAGGCCGACCATCAGGCTCAGGTTGTTCGCCTGGGAGACTTGCTGCTTGATGCGATCCAGGCGAACCTGCAAGTCCTGCAACTCGCTTTGGGACACCGAAAATGAGGGCGCTCCCGGGACTGCGGAGATCGGGTTTGGCGCCTCCGCCGCCCAAAGCACTGCGGTGCTGGCTTGAAACAGCATGACTACGCTCAACACCAGCCACTTCAATGCATCACCCATACACGCGTCCCGCCCCCTGACTTTCCGAAGTAGATAGTGCATCACCCCGTCGGCTCCATTTTGCAGCGCAGTGTCCCGGAGCCCGGCTTCTGGAATAGCACATCATCACCGGTTTGCGAAAAACTAAAGTAACCCGTGTTGTCCTTGCCGCTGTAGCGCCGACCTGTCCCCGCAGGTTCCTGGCTCAGGGTGATCGACGAGTTGGCCCAGCGCAGGTAAACCACACCGGGGTCGGCGTTGAACCAGGTAGCGGCGATCAGCGCATTAAGCCCCGCACATCGAATCGCCAGCGGGCCTTCGGTGAGCCGGTCCGGGTCCTTGGTCCTGACGATGGCAGAGCCCTGGCGCAACTGATGGGCGCGTTCGGCATAGCGGCTCACCGTACACGCCTTGGGATCCGCTTCGATGAAGCATTGATTGCGCGTCAGTGTCCAGATTTGCTGGTCGGTGCTGACTTTTCCCGGGGGCGGAACCGAGTGCTCGTCCGTGAGCGCCAGGCGGTAGAGACGGTCCAGTTCACGGTCCATTCGCGCCAGTTGCGAGTCACGACAGATCAGCTTTTCCACCGGTGCACTCGCGCTGGCGCAATCGAAGCTGGTTTTAAACAGGGGGGCAGGGGTGGCAGCCCTGGCGCAGAGGCTTGTCGCCGCGCTGGCGGCAAGCAGACAGGTGCAGATAACCGTGAGCGTTTTCATGATCGATCCAGTTTAATCGGAGATCGGCAGCACCACGGACAGCCAGGCGATCCAGCCTTTGGGGCGATGCCTGCAATCCTCCTGGTCATCGGGATTCTCGTTCTGTGATCGAAAGTCAGCTCGCACAGGCTTTTATAGTAGACACAGACTGCGACCGCCGCCGGGAAGTGCACAAGACGTTGCCTGGCATGCAGGCTCCAAGAGCGACGCTGAGCAAAGGCAACAGGATGCGGTGATCGCCAGGAACCTATGGGGGTAATTTTCCAAGCAGTGCCGCACGCCCATAATGTTAACCAATACCAGCATAAGACTGTTTAATACTGATTCCGATGCGCTTTATATTTTTAATACACCTTATAAAGCATGCTATGGTTAACCTTATTAAGGTTAAAGCTCCAATTGGTGCATGTTATGAACGACTTTTTTCCGGTTGCCTGCAGCGATACCCTCTGCAGGATAGGTCTCCTGGTGAAATCCCGGCGACTGGCTCTGGGCCTGCGTCAATCTGATCTCAAATCCGCATTGGGCATCTCCGAGCACATCCTGCGCAAGATCGAAAATGGCTCGGAGTCAGTCGATCTTCGCTCATTCATGTTGGTGCTGTGGCGCCTGGGGATCAACGAGACGGTCTTTGCGTCACTGGACGGGGTGGAAACCACGTCGCAGGTTGCTCGCTACGTCACTGACGCGGATGCCTACCAGAGCATCGCCAACAAGCGCGTGCGCCTGCCGAAAACCAAGGCGGAGGAGTTCTGATGTCCCGTGCCTATATCTACATGGAGCACCCGGACACTGGTGAACTGCTGACCCTGGGCCGGGTGACGCTGCAGGGTAAATTCGGCGAGTTCATTTATGCCCCCGACTACGTCGAGCGCGGCGGCTGGGTGCCAGATCCGATCAACTATCCCTTGCGTACCGAAGCCTATACCGGCATCAGCAAAAACCGCGGCATCCCCGGCTTCGTCAATGACGCAATGCCGGACGGTTGGGGCGAGCGCCTGCTGCAGCGTGCATTTGGGCAGGTGCTGGCACCTATCGATTTCCTGCTCAAGTCGCCGAACAACGACCGGGTCGGCAACCTCCTGGCTGGCACTGCGACTGTGCCCGCGCCCGGATTGGGGGAAGGGCCGGTGCCTACGCTCAAAGGCCTGGGGAAGTTTATCGAGGCCTGCGAAGCGGTGTACGACGGCCAGCTCGATGAGCAGTCGATCGCCATGCTCAACATCCGCCAGCAGCGCTCGTCCCTGGGCGGTGCACGACCCAAGCGCACCTTGCAGGACAGCGGAATGCTGATCCTGGCCAAGCCCCGCGATCGTTTTGACCTCTATGATTTCCCTGCAATCGAATACGCCTGCATGACCTTTGCCGCGTCGAAAGGGCTGAACGTGGCCAACACCGCATTGCACGCCGAATCACCGTCGACGCTGCTGATCGAGCGTTTCGACCGCACCCCGCTGGCCGACGGCGCCCGACGCATCCCGATGCTCAGCGCGCTGACCTTGCTTGACTCCGAATGGAACGAGCAGTACCACCGTGACTGGCGCTACGCCTCGGTGGCTGATGAAATGCGCCGGCGCGGCGTGCCCGACGGCGATCTGCAGGAGCTGTTCAAACGCATGTGCTACAACGCTCTGGTGGGTAACAGCGACGATCATCCGCGCAACCATTCGATCATCTGGCTTGGCGGGCAATGGCGTCTGTCACCGATGTACGACGTTTTACCGATTATCGATGAGGGACCTGCCCAGACCTTGTCCATGGCGGTGGGCCGCGAAGGCACCAGGATCAGCCGCGTCAACCTGCTCAGCCACCACGCGCACTTCGCCCTGACCCGCGAACACGCCGAGCACCTGCTGGACGAAGTCATTGGCTGGGAGGAAGCGCTCAAGGACTACTACGCCACCTGCCTGCGCGGCGAAGAACTGGTCATGTCCCGGGCTGCGGTCAGCACCGAGCGGATGCGGTAGCCGGCGCCTGCAGATTGGCTTGCAACCATTCTGGCCGCTGTTGTCGCCCAAACCAGCGAAGCTGTCTATCTGCGCAGCGAACTGGTGGGAGAGGGCGGTGCCATCGAAGTGGACGGCCATGGAACCGGGATCATGGCCGAGAGCAGCTGGATCAAATCCAACCGCAACCCCGACTGGAGCAAAGCCGAGGTCGAACAAGCGCTCAACGAACGCCTGGGTTTACGCAAAATCATCTGGCTACCGGGCATCAAAGGCAAAGGCATCACCGAGACCCACGTGGATTTTTACGCACGTTTCGTCAAGCCGGGCGTGGTGATCGCCAACCTCGACAACGCAGATGCGAAGGCACTGGAACTGCTGTCCGGACTTTATCCGGACAGGGAGATGGTAATGCTGAACATTGACGCGATTGCAGCGGGTGGTGGCGGGATTCACTGCGTGACCTGCCATCAACCTGCGGTGTGACAAAGACGGAGATGGAGGTGATCTGGGACGCGGTAAAATCTAATTCAACTAAAGAGACATTTAGTATAGTTAAATTCTACCTTCGTTCAGCTGTCCAATAGAGCAGGTCTTTTATTCTAGATCACAGCCAGAGCGAGTGTTCACTTGGAATGCTGGGCTGTACCTCTGGTTTGCGGAAGATTGCTCGCCAAATTATGGTTTTAGCGCTTCAGGCACCTCACACTCAGGCCAATTAACTCTCTTGCTTCTTAAGGGAATAGGCGTTTTTCACGAATCGACATCAATGCCAGTTGGCTGACAGACCATAACGCCAGTCAACAAACAGGCCATGGGTCTCGTCCTCAATACGGGTCAACACTGCGAGCTCAAATCTCGACAACAGCAAGCCGGGGCAAAAATCCATCTCCATCATGATCACGCGAAACATCGTAAACACCGTAGGAGCTGCCGAAGGCTGCGATCTTTTGACTTTGACTTTGAGATACCGCACCAACTGAACCACCAAGCAAAAGGTTTTCAAACTGAGAAATGCAGCGCCGACCAAACCAAGTCGAGGTAGAGGACAACGAAGCGCAAACGCAGTTGTGCAATCATCTTCAAGATCAACACAAGCAAACCAGATCTCAAGCATCCGAACCGGTCCCAAGAGCCCGACGATCAAATGACCACCATTTGAGAAGAGGCCACCTCGAAATCCACGCCCAACCGGGCTAACCGCGCAATCCAACGTTACGCATAATGACGGGCGTTACGTTTAACGGCCTATGGAAACTGGCTTGGCCACCATGGGTCGTTTAATGTAACG